>DATACM010000171.1:0-2016 GCA_036259055.1 Acidimicrobiales bacterium
GAGGTAGCGGGCGAAGGCCGGGTTCCAGCACTCGTCGAGGATGGTGCGACTGCACCCGCTCCACGCACCCGTTGGCCTAGGGCCGCCCGGCGTGGATGAGCGGTGCTCGGCACCGAGGCGGGCCAGGTTGGTCCGGAAGTCAGAACTGCGGAACTCCGAGTCGTTGTCCGTGGTGACTACCGCACGGCACATAACTACGGCCGCTGCGCTCCGCGAAACCGCTGGTCATGCGCCGTAAGCACAGCGCTGATCGCGATGGCCTTATCAGGGATGCGCTCTAACCGACTGAGCTATAGCCCCGCCCCGGGGGCCAAGTCTACGGTCCGTACGACGGTGACGCGCGAGGAGCGGCGGAGGCCGTCCCCACCGAAGGCGGGGACGGGCTACGCCGCTCCTGCGATGTGCCTCTAGAAGCCGCCGGTGTCGGGGCCGCGGCCGCCGCGCACGCCGCTCGCCCTACCGCCCTCGAGGAACGTGAGGACGAGGCGGTCGAGCCCGGGGGCCAGACCCAGCGCCGCCAGCCGCTGCTCGGCCACGTCGCTGTTGTTGGACGGCACGGCGAAGAGCAGCCCGCCGATGCGCCCGACCGGTTGGCCGAGCAGGGCCGAGTGCAGCGGCCGGTCGAGGTTGGCGACGAACACCTGGTTGGTGGGCAGCCCCCAACGCACGGACTCCTGGACGACGGCCTCCGAGGTCGCCAGCGCGTTGGCACCGCCGAGGGTGGTCGGGTTCCTGCCCCCGGAGGTGAGCTGGCCCACCACCCCCTGGCCGATGGCGTTGTCGCCGCTGATCACCAGCGTCCGGTTGATGTTCAGAGCGGCCAGGGCGTTCGCCGTCGCCGCCGGAAGGGCGCCGCCGGCGTCGTCGGTGAACAGGTACGGGAGCCGGCGGTGGGCAGCCAGCGCCGACGCCGTCGGCGCCACCACCGAGTTGGGCTGGGCGATGATCACCGCGTCGAACGCCGGGCGCCCCGACGTCCGCTCGGTGGGCGTGCGCCGGTCGAGCTGGCGGGCGATGGCGGCCGCCCGCTCCGCCGCAGTCGCGCCGGCCAGGCGGACGATCCTGGGCACCGTCAGCGTGACCCCGGTGGCGGTGGCGGTGGCGGGCGCCGACAGCCGGGCCTCGTTCTTCGTCGTGACGTAGAAGAGGTTGGTGCCGGCAGGGACGCCCGGGCCGCTGACCGCGTGGTTGATGTCGGCCAGGTCGAAGGCGCCGCTCGGCGAGATGACCGTCGGCGAGCCGGCGGTCGTGTTGGCGTCGGGGATGACGTTCTCCGTCGGCACCCCCAGGGCGGCCAGCTGCGCCTCAATGTTCGGCGAGAGCAGGTCCGTGCCCCCGATGAGGTACGCCCCCATGGGCTGCACCCGCCGGATCTCGTCCTGGACCTCCTGCGGCAAGCTGTCGCCGGGGGTCACGAGGAGCGGGCCCACGTTGGCCCGGGCCAGCACCCCGCCGGCCATGATGCCGGGCACGTCGGTCTGGTTGGCGATGACGACCCGGGTGGCCTGCGTCGAGGCGAAGGTGAACGCCTGCTTGCCCTCGGACCCACCCGGCTGGGCCCACAGCCGCGAGAGCGCGACGTTCAGGTTCGACGCGCTGTGGATGCCCAGGTCCTTCCTCGGCACGAAGGACGTCCCGTTCATGAAGGTGCGGGCCAGGTAGATGTCCTGGGTGTCGGTGACGTCGTGGTTCCCCTCGCGGGAGTCCATCCAGGCGGTCAGCATGATGTTGCCGGCCGGGTCGGAGGGGTAGGCGATGACCGGGCCGAAGTCCCAGTAGGTGGAGAACCGGTAGTCGTAGCCGACGTCGTTGTTGTGGGAGCGGTCGGTGATGCGGCGGCTCTCGGTGAACGACTGGCCCTGGTTGGTCGAGAACGACCAGTAGGTGTCGCCCAGCTTCGACTCGACGCAGGGGAAGTGGGTGTGCAGGCACGCCGGGCCCTGGACGTTGCCCGCCGCCCGGGGCCGGATCATGTGGCGCCGGTCGTGCCACACCACGTCGACCCGGCCGTTGGGG
>DATACM010000172.1:0-7094 GCA_036259055.1 Acidimicrobiales bacterium
GCCGTCTCGTCCAGGTCGGTGGACTCCCACGTGAAGCCGTCGCCCAGGGTGTGCCACTCGATGCCCAGGTGGTCGGCCAGCTTGCGCTCGCCCGTCTTCCACTTGCCGCCCTTCACGAACTGGACGACGCCGACCCGCCAGCCGCGGGCCCAGCCTCGGCCCATCACGCCGAAGGCGGCCGACGACTTCCCCTTCCCGTGCCCGGTGTTGACGAGGACGATGGATGGGGCGCGCCGGGCGGCGCGTGGTCCGTCCCCGGCTTCGGGCTCGCCCGACGGCTCCCCTTCGCGTGCCTCGGTGCGCCGATCGGCCTCGGTGCGCGGCTCGGCGGGGACGCCGGCCGCGGCGTCCCGGGCCTCGCTCCTCCGCTGCGCCTCCGTCCTGCGTTCGGCAGGATCCATCGGCGGCAGGCTACTGTCGGCCCTGCAGCGCAGGGAACCCGGTGCGAGTCCGGGGCTGTCCCGCAACTGTCACCGGGGAGCGACTCCCACGCAGGTGGCCACGGCCCGAGAGGGCGGGAAGGCCGGGGGGAGCGTCGATCCGGGAGCCAGGAGACCTGCCTGCCGGGCTGCGAGCCGGGCGCCCGTCCGGCCACTCGGAAGCACTCGGAAAGGACGCGTGGACGTCGTGATCGTGCTCCTGCTCGGCGGTGCTCGCTCGGGCAAGTCGGCGATGGCCGAGCGGCTGGCCTCGGCGCTGGCCGGCGACCGGCCGGTGACCGTCCTGGCGACTGCCGTCGTGCCCGAGGGCGACGCCGACATGGCCGCCCGGGTGGCCGCCCACCGGGCCCGCCGGCCGCCCTCGTGGCCGACCGTCGAGACGGGGCCCGGTCTGGTCGGGTCGCTGCGCTCCGCCGGCGGGACGGTGCTCGTGGACTCCCTCGGCAGCTGGGTCGCCGGCCGCCCGGAGATGGCGGCGGACGGAGAGGGGTTGTGCGGCGCCCTCGCCGCTCGGGCGGGCGACACGGTTGTCGTGTCCGAGGAGGTGGGGCTGGGCGTGCACCCGTCGTCGGCTGCCGGGCGCCGCTTTCGCGACGTGCTGGGCGAGCTGAACCAGGCGGTGGCCGCGGTGGCCGACGAGGTCGTCTTCGCCGCCGCCGGCCGGGCCCTGCGTCTGGTGCCGGTCGACAGCGTCGTGGGCGCGGTCCTGGGCGCGGGGGACGACGGCCGATGAGGCGAGCGCTGTCGTTCCTCACCCCCTTGGGGGGCGTGGCGGCGCCGTCGCCTGCTGCCCTGCCGTGGTTCCCGGTGGTCGGCGCCGTCCTCGGCCTGGCCGTGGGGGCGGTGTGGTGGGGGGCGTCGGAGGTGTGGCCGCCCGCCCTGGCCGCTGCCCTCGCGCTGGCCGCTGATCTGGCCCTCACCGGCATGCTCCACCTGGATGGGCTGGTCGACTCCGCCGACGGGCTCCTCGCCCCCCTCGACCGGGAGCGCCGGCTGGAGGTGATGGCCGATCCTCGCGCCGGCGCCTTCGGGGTCGGCGCGGCGGTCGCCGTCCTGCTGCTCCGCTGGGCGGCCCTCGCCGCCTTGGCGCCGGCGCCCCTCCTCGTGGCCGGCCTCTGGTGCGCGTCCCGGTCGGTCATGGCGGCGGCGGCCCGCTGCGTGCCCTACGCCCGCCCCTCGGGCCTGGCCAGCGCCTTCCTCCCCGGAGCAGGCGCTCGTCGGGGCGCCGGCGTCCCGGCCGTCGCCGGCCTGGTGGTGGCGGTCATCCTGGCGGCGGTGGCGACGGGGTGGGGCGGCGCCGCGGGCGTCGCCGCCCTGGTGGCCGCAGCGGTCGGCGTCGTCGCCCTGGCCCACCGGCGCCTGGGCGGGTTCACGGGCGACGTTCTGGGCGCCGCCGGCCTGGCCGGTGAGACGGCCGGCCTCCTCGTGGCGGCGGCCCGATGGTGATCTCGCGCTCCCGCCCGGACGCATTGGGTCAGGAAAGTTGGCCATTTCCGCGGTGTTTCCGCACCCAGAACGGACCGAGCGCCGGTGCGTAGGCCGTGGGCAACGGCCGCCGGGCTGGTGGCGGACCGTCTGGTGGGGGAGCCGCCGGCCGTGGTGCACCCGGTCGTGGCGTTCGGTCGGGTGATGCGGTTCGTCGAGCTGCGGCTGTGGCGCGACGCCCGCGGGCCGGGCGCGGTCTACGCCGCCGCCGGCACCGCCCTGGGCGCCGGCGCGGGCTGGGTCGTCGGCGCGACCGCCGGCGCCACGACGGTGGCGGTGGGCGGAAGGGCCCTGGCCCGGGCCGCCCTGGCGGTCGGCGATGCTGTCGACCGGGGTGACCTCGAGCGGGCCAGAACCCTGCTTCCGGCCCTGGTCGGGCGCGACCCCGACGGGCTGGACGAGAAGGACATCGTGCGGGCGGTGGTGGAATCGGTGGCCGAGAACACGGTCGACGCGGTGGTGGCCCCGGCGGTGTGGGCGGCGCTGGCCGGCGCCCCCGGCGCCCTGGGCTATCGGGCGCTGAACACGCTCGACGCCCTGGTCGGGCACCGGAGCCCTCGGTACCACCGTTTCGGTTGGGCCAGCGCCCGCCTGGACGACGCCGCCGGGTGGGTCCCGGCGCGGATCACCGCCGCCCTCGTCGCCGTCGTGCGGCCCGGCGCGGCCGCCGCAGTGTGGCACGCGCTGCGCACCGACGCCCCCGGCCATCCGTCGCCCAACGCCGGCGTGGCCGAGGCCGCCTTTGCCGCCGCCCTAGATGTGCGGTTGGGAGGGGCCAACTCCTACGGCGGGCGGGTCGAGCTGCGCCCGGCGCTGGGGACCGGTCGTCCTCCCGAGGTGGCCGACGTCCCCCGCGCCGTCCGGCTGGGCTCGGATGTCGCCTGGGCCCTGGCCGGCGCGCTGGCGGTTCTGGGCGTTCTGGGTGGGAAAACGCGGCCGGAATGGCCACCTTTCCTGACCCAATGCGCGGGAAGGGGGTGGGGATGACCGCCGTCAGGATCCCCCCGCCCGGGCCCCACGGAGGGGACGGGGCCCGGCTGGCCGCCGCCCTGGGCGTCGACGTCGGCGCCGTGCTCGACCTGTCGGCCAGCCTCAACCCGGCTGCCCGTGACGCCGGCGAGGTGGTGGCCAGGCACCTCGACGCGCTGCGCCGCTACCCCGACGCCGGCCCGGCCACCGCCGCCCTGGCCACCGCCCTGGCCGCCGATCCGGCGAGGGTGCTGCTCACCAACGGCGGGGCGGAGGCGATCGCGCTCGTGGCCGCCGACCTCGGCGGCGGGCGGGTCGAGGAGCCCGAGTTCGCCCTCTATCCCCGCGGCGGCGGCCCCCGGTGGCGGTCCAACCCCCACAACCCCACCGGCCGTCTGGCACCGCCCGACGCCCAAGCGCAGGTCTGGGACGAGGCGTTCTTCCCGTTGGCCACCGGCCGCTGGACCCGGGGCGACGCCGACCGGGGAGCGATGGTGGTCGGCTCGCTGACCAAGGTGCTGGCCTGCCCTGGCCTGCGCGCCGGGTACGTCCTGGCACCAGACGCCGCCACTGCCCGGCGGCTGGCCGCCCGCCAGACCCGCTGGTCGGTCAACGGCCTGGCCGCCGCCGCCCTTCCGGACCTCCTGGCCGGCGTCGACCTGGCCAGCTGCTCGGGCGCCATCGCCCGTTGGCGGGACGACCTGGCGGCAGTCCTCGGGAGCCATGGCCTCGAGCCCGAGCCGTCGGACGCCAACTGGATGCTCGTCCGCAGCCCCGGCCTCCGGTCCCGCCTGGGCGCCCGCGGCGTGCTGGTACGCGACTGCGCCTCCTTCGGCATGCCCGACCACGTCCGCATCGCCGTCCCCGACCCAGCGGGCCTGGCCCGGCTGGCCGAGGCCCTCGAGGCGGCCCGGTGAGGGGCGCCCTGATGGTGTGCGGCACGGCCAGCGACGTGGGCAAGAGCCACCTGGTGACCGCCCTGTGCCGGGTCCTGCACCGCCGGGGGGTGCGGGTCGCCCCCTTCAAGGCCCAGAACATGGCCCTGAACTCGTGGGTCACCCCCGCCGGGCACGAGATCGGTCGGGCCCAGGGAGTCCAGGCGCTGGCCGCCGGCGCCGAGCCGGAGGTGGCCATGAACCCCATCCTGCTCAAGCCGACCGGCGAGCGCACGAGCCAGGTGGTCGTGATGGGACGCCCCGCCGGCCATCTCGACGCCGCCGCCTACCACGCCGCCAAGCCCCGCCTCCTCGCCACCGTCACCGCCGCCCTGGCCGACCTCCGCCGACGCTTCGACGTCGTTCTCATGGAGGGGGCGGGCAGCCCGGCGGAGATCAACCTCCTCGACGGCGACCTGGTCAACCTTCGCCTGGCCGCCCGGGCCGGGGTACGGGCGGTCGTGGTCGGCGACATCGACCGGGGTGGCGTGTTCGCCGCCCTCTACGGCACCGTCGCCCTCCTGCCCGACGACCTGCGCCCGCTGGTGGGCGGGTTCGTCGTCAACAAGTTCCGCGGCGACCCGGCGCTCTTGGGCGACGGCCTCGCGCAGCTCGAGCACCGGTCCGGCGTCCCCACCCTGGGCGTCCTCCCCTACGTGCACGACGTGGCCCTCGACGCCGAGGACTCCCTGGCCCTCGACGGGCGGCGGCCGGGACCAGCTCCGGCTTCGCTCCCGGCATCGACCGGTGCGGCGACGCTCGACGTGGCCGTCGTGCGCTTCCCCCGGATCGCCAACTTCACCGACTTCGACGCCCTGGCCGTCGAGCCGGCGGCCACCGTGCGCCTGGTCGACCACCCCGCCGCCCTGGGCGACCCCGACCTGGTGGTGCTCCCGGGCACCAAGGCCACCGTCGCCGACCTCGAGTGGCTGCGAGGGCGAGGGCTCGACCGGGCGGTGAGGCAGGCGAGGCGGCGGGGGAGCGCGGTGCTCGGCGTCTGCGGCGGCTACCAGATGCTCGGCCGGGTGGTGGTGGACGGCGTCGAGTCCCGCCGCGGCCGGGTTGCCGGCCTGGGCTGGCTCGACGTGGCCACCGTGTTCGGGGCGTCCAAGGTCACCCGCCAGCGCCGGGGCCGAGCCCTGGGCCAGCGGGTGACCGGCTACCAGATCCACCACGGGCGGGTGACCCGCGGCGCCGGGGTCCGGCCGTGGGTGCAGCTGGACGACGCCTACGGCGCCGAGGCGGAGGGCGCGATCGCCCCGGCGGCGGCCGGCGCGGGCGGCCCGGTGCTCGGCACCACCCTCCACGGCCTGTTCGAGGCGGACGGGTTCCGGGCTGCCTTCCTGGCCGACGTGGCGCGCCGCCGGGGGAAGGAGCTCCACCCCTCGACGGTGTCGTTCGCCGCCGCCCGGGAGGCCCAGATCGACCGCCTGGCCGACCTGGTGGAGGCCCACCTCGACCTTGCCGCTCTCGAGGCCCTGGTGAAGGAGGCGGTCCCCTGATCCTCGTCCTCACCAACGCCGACACCGAGATCCTCGCCCTGCGGTCGGTGGTCGAGGGCCTGCCGCCCGGGTTCCCGCCGGTGCGGGCGGCGAACCCGGCCGGCCTCGAGCGGGTGCCCGACCTGGGGGGCGTGGGGGTCGTCCTCGTCCGCCTCCTCGGCGGCCGGCGGGCGTGGGAGGAGCCCTTCGACGACCTGCGCCGCCGCTGCCTCGCCGGCGGCGTCCCCCTTCTGGCCTTCGGGGGCGAGGCCGCCCCTGACGCCGAGCTCACCGCCCTCTCGACCGCTCCGGCCGCCACCGTGGCCCAGGCCTTCGAGTACCTCGTCCACGGCGGGCTGGCCAACACCGAGCACCTGCTGCGGTTCGTCGCCGACACCGTGCTCATGGGCGGGTTCGGGTTCGAGCCGCCGGTGCCCGTGCCGGCGCACGGTGTCCTCGCCGGCTACGACGGCGGCGACGGTGGCCCCGTCGTGGGCGTCGTCTTCTACCGGGCCCACCTGCTCTCGGGGAACACCCGCTTCGTCGAGGACCTGTGTGCTTCCCTGGCCGCCCGGGGGGCCACCCCCGTGCCCGTCTGGTGCTACTCGCTGCGGCCCGGCCCGGACGGGCGGGTACCCGCCCTCGATCTCCTCGCCGAGCGGAAGGTCGACGTGGTGGTCACCACCGTCCTGGCCATGGGCTCGGCCCGCGACGACGAGTGGGACGCTTCGGCCCTGGCCGCGCTCGACGTGCCGGTGCTCCAGGCGGTCGCCGCCACCCGGCCCTGCGAGGAGTGGCAGGCCGGCGCCGCCGGCCTCGGCCCCCTCGACGTCGCCATGAGCGTCGCCATCCCCGAGTTCGACGGCCGCATCGTCGGACCACCGTTCTCGTTCAAGGAGGTGGTCGACGACGGCGACGAGCTGGGCGCCCCGGTGGTCGCCTACCGGGCCCTCGCCGACCGCTGCGAGCGGGTCACCGGGCTGGCCGTGCGGTTGGCCGCCCTGCGCCAGCGCGCCAACGCCGACAAGCGGGTGGCGCTCGTCCTCTCCGCGTACCCGACCAGGCGCAGCCGCATCGGCAACGCGGTGGCCCTCGACACGCCGGCGTCGGTCATCGCCCTGCTCCACGCCCTACGCCAGGCGGGCTACCGCGTCGACCGCATCCCCGCCGACGGCGACGCCCTCATGACCGAGCTGGCCGACGCCCTCACCTACGACCGCGAATCGCTGTCACCCGCCCAGGCCGAGGTGGCCGCCGGCCGGTGGCCGGGCAAGCCCTACGCCACCTGGTTCGCGACCCTGCCCCGGGCGCTCCAGGAGGCGGTGACGGCGGCGTGGGGGCCGCCGCCCGGCGACGTCTACCGCGACGCCGGCTCGGGCGACCTCCTGTTCCCGGGCCTCGACCTGGGCGGGGTCCTGGTCGCCGTCCAGCCTCCCCGCGGGTTCGGCGAGAACCCGGTGGCCGTCTACCACTCGCCCGACCTCGCCCCGACCCATCACTACCTCGGCTTCTACCGCTGGCTCGACCAGGCGTGGGAAGCCGATGCCGTCGTCCACGTGGGCAAGCACGGCACCCTCGAGTGGCTGCCGGGCAAGGGGGTCGGCCTGTCGGCGGCCTGCGCCCCCGACGCCGCCCTGGGCGACCTCCCTCTCGTGTACCCGTTCGTCGTGAACGACCCGGGCGAGGGCACCCAGGCCAAGCGCCGGGCCCACGCCGTCGTGGTCGACCACCTGGTCCCGCCGCTCACCCGGGCCGACACCTACGACGACCTGGCCCGCCTCGAG
>DATACM010000173.1:0-4158 GCA_036259055.1 Acidimicrobiales bacterium
CCCTCGCGGAACTCGCACCCGTCGAGCACCACCCGTCGCCCTTCGTAGGCGGCGAGCGCCGACAGCACGGGCGCCAGGCGGTGGACGGCGTTGCGACCGAGCCACGCCCGGGCGGAGTGCGCCCGCGTCCCGGTCATGGTCACCTGCGCCCGCATCGTGCCCTGACAGCCCGCCTCCACTCGGGCGCCGGTCGGCTCGGCGAGCACGGCGGCGTCGCCGACGAGGAGGTCAGGGCGCTCGCGGAACAGGCGCTCCACGCCGTTGAAGCGGGAGTCGACCTCCTCGCACTCGTAGAACACGTAGGTGACGTCGACGGCCGGCTCGGCCACCGTGCGGGCGAGCTCGACCAGCACGGCCACCCCGCCCTTCATGTCCGCCGCCCCCAGCCCCCACAGCACGTCGCCCTCCACCCGAGCCCTTTGGTTGTCGTTCGGCGGGACGGTGTCGGTGTGGCCGGCGAGGATGAGGCGCCAGTCGTGGCCCCTCGAGGTCCGGGCGACCAGGTTCTCCCCCACCCTGGTCACCTCGAGCCACGGCACCGACGCCAGGACGGCGTGGAGGTGGTCGGTGACTGCCTTCTCGGCGTGGCTCACCGACGGGATGTCGACGAGGGCGGCGGTGAGGGCGAGGAGGTCAGGCACCGTCCGCTACGCGCCGGTGACCCCGTGCTGCCGCAGCACCGCCTCGAGCTGGGCCTTGTCGTGGCGCTCGCCCGCGGCCAGCCGCTTGACGACCAGGGCGCAGGGCAGCCCGAACTCACCCCCGGGGAAGGCCCGCGGGCGGGTGGCCATCACAGCCACGCACCACGGCGGGACGACCCCCCGGCCCAACGACTCGCCCGTCTCGGCGTCGATCACGGGGATGGTCGACGACAGGATCAGCCCGGCGCCGAGAACCGCCCCCTGCCCCACCCGGGCGCCCTCCACCACCATGCAGCGGCTCCCGATGAGGGCGTCGTCCCCCACCATCACCGGCGCCGCCTGGGGCGGCTCGAGGACGCCGCCGATGCCCACCCCGCCCGAGAGGTGAACCCGGGCGCCGACCTGGGCGCACGAGCCCACCGTCGCCCAGGTGTCGACCATGGTCTCGGCTCCGACCCGGGCGCCGATGTTGACGTAGCTCGGCATCAGGACCACGCCCGGCTCCAGGAACGACCCCCACCGGGCCGACGCCCCCGGCACCGCCCGAACGCCGGAGGCGGCGAAGCCCTTCTTCAACGGGATGCGGTCGGCGTACTCGAAGGGGCCCAGCTCGATCGTCTGCATGGCGGCCAGGCGGAAGAGCAGGAGGATGGCCTGCTTCAGCCAGGCGTTGACCACGACCTCGCCGGTGGCGGCGTCGACCTCGGCGGTGCGCACCTCGCCCCGGTCGAGCAGGCCGATGGCCTCGTCGACGACCGCCCGGGCGTCGCCGTCGGCAGGCGTGAGATCGCTCCGGCGGTCCCAGAGCTCGGTGATCTGCGCTTCGAGCGCGCTGGTCTCGGGCCTGACGTCGGTCACCTGGGCGAGCGTAGCGGAGGGCCTCCCCTCGTCCTCGGGCGTTCTGGCGCGCTCAGAGCGCGGATTTGCGCGACTTTCCTGACCCAATGCGCTAGGGAGCGTCCGCCACCGACTTGCGGATGGCGGCGTGGAGGGCGTCGGGGGTGAGGACGCCGCAGAAGCGGCCGTCGTCGACGACGGCGACCCAGCCGGTGTCGTGCAGGAGGAGCTCGGCGAAGGCGTCCTTGAGGGTGGCGCCGGCGGGGACGGAGGCGGCGACCGGCGCGCAGGCGTCGGCGGCCGTGCCGTCGCCCTCCGCCCCGGCCCGGGAGAGGGCGCCGGCCAGACGACCGCCGTCCTCCACGACCAGGGCCCAGGCCGACCCCGCCCCGTCCATGGCCCGGCGCGCCTCGGCCAACGACGAAGCCGGCGTCACCGTGGGCAGGGTCGCCAGGTCGGCGGCGTCGATGGCGGTGACCGACAGGCGCTTGAGGCCCCGGTCCGCCCCGACGAAGTCGGCGACGAACGGGGTGGCGGGCCGACCCAGCACCTCGGCGGGCGAGGCGTACTGCTGCAGCACGCCGCCCTGGCGCAGGATGGCGATGCGGTCACCCAGGCGCACGGCCTCGTCGATGTCATGGGTGACGAACACGACCGTCTTCTTCACCTCGGCCTGCAGGCGTAGGAACTCCTGCTGCAGACGGTCCCGGGCGATGGGGTCGATGGCGCCGAAGGGCTCGTCCATCAGCAGCACCGGCGGGTCCACCGCCAGGGCCCGGGCCACGCCCACCCGCTGGCGCTGCCCGCCGGAGAGCTGGTGCGGGTAGCGCTCCCGGAAGACGCCGGGCTCGAGGCCCACCAGCTCCAGGAGCTCGTCGACCCGGCGCCGGACGCGTGGGCGGTCCCAGCCCACCAGCCTGGCCACGGTGCCGACGTTGTCGGCGACGCTCTGGTGGGGGAAGAGCCCGACCTGCTGGATCACGTAGCCTATGCGCCGGCGCAACTGGACGGGGTCGACGGTCGTGACGTCCTCGCCGCCGAGGTAGATGCGCCCGCTGGTCGGCTCGATCAGCCGGTTGATCATCTTGAGCGTCGTGGTCTTGCCGCAACCTGACGGCCCCACGAGCATGCAGACCTCGCCCTCGCCCACCTCGAGGTCGAGCGCGTCGACCGCCACCTGGCCGTTCGGGAAGCGCTTGGTGATGGACTCGAGGCGGATCATGGAGCCAGCGCTGGAGGCGGTGGCCGATAGTCTGCCGCAGTGCTCCGAGCCGGTCCGCTCGCTTCGGCCGGCGACCCTTGGGTGCGGTGGGACTGGGTCTCCCGCCACACCGACGACATCGCCGCCGCCACCCGCGCGCACCTCGAGCTCACTGCGATCGCGGTGGTGCTCGGGTTGGCCATCGCCTTTCCCCTCGCCCTGGCCGCCCGCCGGTGGCGTTGGACGGTGACGGCCGTGCTCTCGGGCACGGGCATCCTGTACACGATCCCGTCGCTGGCCCTCCTCGCCCTGCTTGTCCCGTGGACGGGGCTGTCCCGCACGACCTCTGAGATCGCGCTGGTCGGCTACACCCTCCTCATCCTCGTCCGCAACATCCTCGCCGGGCTCGACGCCGTGCCCGACGACGTGCTCGAGGCGGCCCAGGGCATGGGCTTCACCCGCCGCCGCCAGCTCCTGCGCATCGAGCTTCCGCTGGCGGTGCCGTCGATCATGGCCGGCGTGCGCATCGCCACCGTCACCACCATCGGGCTGGTCACCGTCACCGCGGTCATCGGCCACGGCGGGCTCGGTCAGTTCATCCTCGAAGGCCTGATCCGCGACTTCCGCACCCCGCTGGTCGTGGGTTCGGTCCTGTCCGTCGCCCTGGCGGTGGCCGCCGACCTCGGGCTGGCGGGTGTGGAGCGCCTCATGACGCCTTGGGCCCGGACGCGATGAGCACCTCCGGCGCCCCCCGCCCGCCCGGGCGCCGAGCGCAGCGAGGCCTGCCCGGTCGGAACAGGAGAGAGGCGCCGCCGAAGGCGGCACCACGCATTTCCGCGAGCGAAGCGAGCGTCAAGTGAAGTTCCTCGGGGACGTCGTCGAGTGGTTTGCCGCCGCCGAGCACTGGCGGGGGACCGCCGGCATCCCCCATCGCCTGTACGAGCACGTGGTCATGTCGCTGGCCGCCACCCTGACGGCAGCGGTGATCGCCCTCACCGTGGGCATCGTGCTCGGCCACCTGAACCGGGGAGGGTGGCTCGCCATCAACGTCTCCAACGTCGGGCGGGCCATCCCGTCGTTCGCCATCCTGGTGGTCGCCGTCCAACTCTTCGGCATCGGGGCCAAGCCCGCGTTCCTGGCGCTGGTGGCCCTGGCCGTCCCGCCCATGGTCACCAACGCCTACGTGGGCATCCGCGAGGTCGACGCCGACGTCCGGGAGTCGGCGCGCGGCATGGGCATGACCGGCGCCCAGGTGCTCCGCCGGGTGGAGCTCCCGGTGGCCTCGCCGCTGATCATGGCCGGGATCCGCACGTCCGCGGTGCAGGTGGTGGCCACCGCCACACTGGCCGCCCTGGTGGCCTGGGGCGGGCTGGGCCGCTACATCATCGACGGGCTGAGCCAGCGGGACTACGTGCAGGTGTTCGCCGGGGCCGTGCTGGTGGCCGCCCTGTCGGTCGTCACCGAGCTGGCGCTGGCCGG
>DATACM010000174.1:0-1716 GCA_036259055.1 Acidimicrobiales bacterium
AGGCGATCCACACGTCGGGATAGGCCCAGCGGGCCTGGGAAAGCAGGCGACGGCGGGCTCGGTTGGCGTCGAGCACCGCCTTGTGGCGCAACAGCACCGCCCGCCGCAGTGCTAGTGCCCTGGCCACATACGTTCGTGCGCCTTCTCCGGGGGCAAGAAGACGATGAGCGGTCGACAACTGCGATGAAGGTGTCGTCCGCGCACACGACGGGGCATCGCCGGCGTGCGGGCTTCCCGGAGCCGACGTGGGTTCGCGCCGAGTTAGGGCTCGGACCGTTTGCTCGGCGGTGCGGCGCCGTGGCTCAGGCGGCGCGCGGCCGAGGGTGACCCCAGCGGCGCTGCCGCTCCGCTCGCATCTCGGCCCGCCGCTTGCGCTCCAGCGCCAGGATCTCGGGATCCCGGGCGATGGCGTTGCGCCAGCGCAGATAGGCATGGAGCCGGCGGGTCAACACCGTGTGGTTGGTGTGGTCGCTGTTGTCGAGCACGAAGCTGCGAAGGGGGCCGAAGTGGCTCTCGATGGGGTTGGCCCACGACGAGTAGGTCGGCGTGAAGCACAGCTCGACGTTGTTCTTGGCGCACCAGTTCCTGATCTTCTTGGACTTGTGGGCCGACAGGTTGTCGAGGATCACGTAGATCATCCCGCCGTCGGGACGGGCCGCCCGGCACGAGCGGATGGCGGCCAGGCTGTTCTTCACACTCTTGCGGCGCCGGACGACGCCCCAAATGGTGTCGTCGCCCACCGAGTAGCAGGCGTGGAACTGCCGGACCCCACAGGTCTTGTGGTAGTTGGCCCGCACCCGCTGGGGGCGCTTTCTCGGGGCCCAGCAGCAGCCGCCCACCGGGTGGACGGCCAGCGGGCCGAACTCGTCGAAGGCGAAGCAGCGGTCGGGGAAGGCGTTGGTGACCTCCTCGATGCGAGCCAGCTTGGCGTCCCGATCAGGGTCGTTGGACTCCTTCCACGTCTTGGTGCGCTGGAAGGTGATGTCGTGGCGGGCGAGCAGCTGGCGGAGCCGCTCGCGCCCGATCGCCACCACCCGGCTCGGGTTGTCGGCCAGATACGCCCGCAGCTTGCGGATGCTCCAGTGGGTGAACGGCCGCCCCAGGGTCTCGGGGCGAGCCTTGGCCGTCTCGACGATGAAGCGCTCGTCGTCAGTCGTGATCAGGCGGGGACGGCCACCCGCCCACTTGGGGTCCAAGCTGGCCATGCCCATTTCGTTGAACCGGTGGATCATCTCCCGGACCCGGTCCTCAGAGGTCTGCACCAGCCTGGCGATGGCCGGCACGGTGTTGCCGCCCGCCGACGCCAGCACCACCAGCGCCCGTCGGTATCGGACGACGCTGGTCTGTCCCTTCCCTTCGCCTCGCCGCACGAGGCGCTGGAGCTTGCGCCCCTCCTCGTCGGTGAGCCGCCTGACCTTCACGCGTTCAGCCATTTACGAAGCGTGACCGCGACAACGCCGCGGATGGGGGATCCCGGCGTTCCAGTGTGGTCAGGGCACTAGTCGCCCGCCGGCAGGTCCCCGGTCAGCTCAGGAGGAGGGTGTCGTCGAGCACGATCCCCCGGCCGGCACAGGCCGGACAGGTCATCGAGAACGACTCCACCAGGCCCTCGGACACCCGCTTGCGGGTCATCTCCACCAGGCCCAGCTCGGAGATGTCGAAGACCTGGGTCCGGGTCTTGTCCCGGGCCAGCGCCTCCTTGAAGGTGCGCAGGAC
>DATACM010000175.1:0-11110 GCA_036259055.1 Acidimicrobiales bacterium
ACGAGGATGAGCGCGCCCGAAGGGCGCACGATGCTGTTCGGGGGGCACTCGGGGGGCAGAGCCCCCCGAGGTCGGGGCCTTGCTCGTCGGAACAGGAAGACAGCGCGCCGAAGGCGCACGATGCCGTTCGGGGGGCACTCGGGGGGCAGAGCCCCCCGAGACAGTGCCAAGCTGGCCGGGGATGCAGCTCTCGATGAACCGGCTCCCGCAGGCGATCGCCGTCTTCGTCGTCGTGACCTTCGTGGCGCCGGCGGTGACGGCGGGCACCGCGCTCGGGTCGCTCTTCTTCCTCCCCCTTCCCACGCCGAGCCTGCCCGCGCCGCAGCCGGGGACCGAGTCGCGCGTCACCCACGTCTACGACGCCCAGGGCAACCAGATCGGGATCTTCCGCAAGTTCGAGACCAAGATCCCCGCCCAGCCGGGCGACATCCCCGAGATCCTGAAGCAGGCGGTCATCGCCCAGGAGGACCAGCGCTTCTACTCCCACGGCGGGGTCGACCTGCGGGCGGGGCTGCGGGCGCTGTGGGCCAACCTCACCGGCGGCCGCACCGTGCAGGGCGGCTCGACCATCACCCAGCAGTACGTCAAGGGGGCGTACACGGGCGGCGAGCGCAGCTTCGCTCGCAAGCTCCGGGAAGCGGTGCTGGCCAGCCGCCTCGACAAGAAG
Source organism: Acidimicrobiales bacterium (assembly GCA_036259055.1). Classification (GTDB taxonomy): domain Bacteria; phylum Actinomycetota; class Acidimicrobiia; order Acidimicrobiales; family AC-14; genus DASZJY01. The sequence goes on from DATACM010000175.1 coordinate 668, forward strand.
CTGACCAAGGACGAGATCCTCTACCGCTATCTGGAGAACGTGTACCTGGGCGGCGGCGCCTACGGCGTGGGTGCGGCGGCGGAGTCCTACTTCAAGAAGAACGTGAGGGACCTGACGCTCTCGGAGGCCGCCCTGCTCGCCGGGCTCATCCGGTCCCCGACGAGCGACGAGCCCCGTTCCAACCCCGGCCGGGCGGAGGCCGTCCGCCTGGACGTGCTGCGGAAGATGCACGACCAGGACCGCATCGACGACCGCTCGTACGCCGAGGCCCGCGCCCAGAGGATCGTCCTCGTCGGGGAGGACGGGAGGGTGCCCGACGGGCCCGTCACCGTCGTCCACCCGCTCGAGCTCCAGTCCACCACCGAGCCGTACTTCGTCGACTACGTGCGGCGGTGGCTCGTCGCCCGGTACGGCGACGACCTGGTCTACCGGGGCGGGCTCCGGGTGGAGACGTCGCTCGATCCCGCCCTCCAGGGCCACGCCGAGGCGGCGGTGTCCCGGACGCTGGCCGGCACCCGGCCCCCCCTGGAGATGGCCCTGGTGGCGGTCGAGCCGGGCACCGGCCTGGTGAGGGCGGTGGTCGGAGGTCGCGACTTCGCCGTGTCCAACGTCAACCTCGCCCTCGGCGACTGCCCCGGGCAGACGCCGGACACCAGGGCGAAGCGCGACACGCCGGTGTGCATCGGCGGGGGAGGTAGCGGGCGCCAGCCCGGGTCGGCGTTCAAGCCCATCACCCTGGCCAAGGCGTTCGAGGAGGGGATCGGGCCCAGCCGCGTGTACTCCGGCCCGGCCGCCTACACCTTCCCTGGTTGCTCGGGCAGCCAGTGCACCGTGCACAACGTCGAGAGCGGGTCGTACGGGGCCATCAGCCTGCGCCAGGCCACCCACCAGTCCGTCAACACGGTGTACGCCCAGCTCATCGGGGACGTGGGCGTCAAGGAGACGGCCGAGATGGCTCACCGCCTGGGGCTCACCATGGTGAACGAGGACGGCCGGCAGCCCAACGGCCAGCCCTACGGCGCCAGCCTCACCCTCGGCGCGGCGGAGACGTCACCGCTCGACATGGCCGCCGCCTTCGCGGTGTTCGCCAACCGGGGGGTCCAGCAGGCGGCCACCCCGGTGGCGCGGGTGCTCGACGCCGACGGCCGGGTACTGGAGGACAACACCCGGCGCAAGGGCAAGCGGGTGCTCGAAGAGCCGGTGGCCGACAACGTCAACGACGTCCTGAAGGGCGTTGTGACGGGCGGTACCGGGCGGGCCGCCGAGATCGGCCGGCCGGGGGCCACCGCCGGCAAGACGGGCACCAGCGAGACCTTCGGCGACGCCTGGTTCGTCGGCTACACCCGGGCCCTCGCGACCGCCGTGTGGATGGGCTACGCCGACGCCCGTAGGCCCATGCAGGGGATCAAAGGGGTGTCCAGGGTGTACGGCGGGACCTTCCCGGCCCAGACCTGGAAGGCCTTCATGGCGGAGGCCATGAAGGGCGTCGACACGCCCGACTTCCCGCCGCCCGCGCCCCTCCTCGCCGACCTGGTCCCGGGGAACCGCCGGTCGCCGTCGCCACCGCCCACCGCCAACTTCGTGATCGTCGGGGCCCCAGTCGCCCCGGTGACCGTCCCCTCGACGACGGTGCCGGCGCCGCCCGGACAGGAGCCCGGGGCGGCCAACCCCCTCCTGCCCCTGCCGCTGCCCACGACGCCGACGAGCGCGCCGAGCGGTTAGGCCTGGGATTCGCCGAGCGGGGTCGACCACCTGGGCGAACTGATCGTCGAAGTGGCTCTCCAGCGACCACTTCGCCGATCAGTTCCTCCCAGGGGACCGTCGCCTCGGGTGCACATGGCGCGGCGGCGCCCCGTTGGACGAGTCAGGGCCGGGTCGTCGTGGCCCCTCGCCCCCGAGTGGTCGACGTCGCCCGAGCGGTCGTCGGAGGGGCGGTGTCGCCACACTTGAGCACGGCGGCGCACGCCGTCCGGATGGGCACGCCCGCGTAGACGGTCTGGAGGGGAACACCGCCGGCGGTGTAGACGGCCGAGGCCACGCCGACGACCTCGCCCTTGACGTTGACGAGGGGCCCGCCCCGGAGGGCGTCGTCGACGACGATGTCGTGCTCGACGTTGTCGGGGGCGAGGCGAAGCACCGTCCCGGAGGTCACCCGCCCGCCTCCACCGACGGCGAACAGCTTGTCGCCCTCCTTGAGCGGGGGGTTGTCGCCCACCCACTCCGGTACCGGCGCGGTGCCTCGCTGCACGACGAGCAGGGCGAGGTCCCGGCCCTCGTCCCACGTCCACACGGTCGCCTTCCCGGTGAACGTGGCCCCTTTCACGGTGATCTCGGGCCCCGGCTCGCGGGTCGAGGCCTCCACCGCCGCCAGCGAGGTGAGCAGGAGCCCCTGGTCACCCGAGGACCCGGCGAGGAACGCCGATCCGCCCACCGGTTGGCCGGCGCTGTTGAGCGTCTCGACCGACCACACCGACGGGCCCAGCTTGGCGGCCAGCGCCTCGGGGGAGAGGTCGGGCTTGGTGGTCGTCGTCGTCTCGCCCTCGGCCAGCGCCTCCTCGATGGGACGGCGGTCGGGGGGCGGCGCCACCGGCGCGTCGCGGCGGATGTACTGGCTGTCGCTGTTGGCCCACAGGACCGCCCCGGCGAACCCGGTGACCAGGCAGATGGCGACGACCACGATGGCGACGGCGAGGGCGTTGGGCCGTAGGAACAGGCCCTGGACGGCGACGAGGAGCCGGCGGAGCGGTCGCCGCTCTGGGTGTCTCCGAACCGGCGGCGACCTCCGAGGGGTGCGGGGCGGCCCCGGCGCCGCCCGAGCGCGCCGCCGGGCGCGGAGCCACCGGCCGAGCGCGGAGACACGAGGAGTGGGGCGGCGCGGCCCCGGCCTTGGACGCCGAGGCGCGGGACGGGGACGGCGAGGCGCCCCGGCGGCGTCCGGGGGCGTGCGCATCGGCGACGAGGGTATCCGGCGGTACCGTGGGGACGGCGCCGGGTTGGGCAGGGCCCCACCTCGGCGAGGAGGGCGGGGTTGGGGCCCCGCCCGTGGGAGGAGACAACGGCGCCGGGTGGGGCAGGGGCCCCACCTCGGCGAGGAGGGCGGGGTTGGGGCCCCGCCCGGGGGAGGAGACAATGCTCGGCTGGCTGTTCCTGATCTTCCTCGTCCTGCCCATCGCCGAGCTGGCGGTGATCCTCCAGGTCGGGCAGCTGATCGGGCCCTGGTACACGATCGTGCTCCTGGTGGCGGTTAGTGCCGCCGGCGCGTGGCTGGTCAAGCGGGAGGGCCTGGGCGTGATCCGCCGCTTCCGCCGCCAGCTCGACGCCGGGGCGATCCCCGGCAAGGAGCTGGCCGACGGCGTACTGATCCTGTTCGCCGGCGCCCTGCTCCTCACGCCTGGCTTCATCACCGACTGCGTGGGCCTCCTGCTCCTGCTGCCGCCGGTGCGGGCCGTCATCCGCGCGTCTGTCCTTCGGCGCTTCGCCGTCCGGCTCCGCTACCGCCGGGGCTGGTGAGCCGGCGGGCGACCGCTCGTACTAACGGGCTGCGCCGAGCGTCGCCTCCACCGACGCCAGCACCCGGGCGGTGCAGTCGCTCATGTCGATGGGCGGGAGCAGGTCGGTGGCGATGCGCTCCGCCACGTCGGAGAACACCCGCCCGGCCGCGCTCGTCGGGGCCGCCACCGACAGCGGCCGGCCCGAGTCGTTGGCCTGGCTGACCTCCGGCTGCAGGGGGACCTGCCCTAGAAGCGGCACGCCCAGGTCGGCGGCGAGGGCCTGTCCGCCCCCCGAGCCGAACAGGGCGTAGTCCTGGCCGTGCTCGCAGGTGAAGGCGCTCATGTTCTCGAGCACCCCGAGCAGCTTGAGGTAGGAACGGCGGGCCATGTCGGCCACCCGCACCGCCACCTTCTGAGCGGCCAGGGCGGGCGTCGTCACCACCAGCATCTCGGCCCGGGGCAGGATGCGGCCCAGCGCCATCTGGATGTCGCCGGTGCCGGGAGGCATGTCGAGGAGCAGGTAGTCCATGCCGCCCCAGGCCACCTTGACGAGGAACTCCTCCAGCGCCTTGGCCAGCATGAGCCCTCGCCACATGATGGCCATGTCCTCGTCGTCGACGAGGAGGCCCATGCTGACGACCTTGAGCCGGCCGTCGCCCACGGGAATCTCATGAGGTTGGATGCGGCGGTCGTCAGCCGCACCGAGGCGGCCGGCGACGCCGAGCATGCGGGGGACGCTGAAGCCCCAGATGTCGGCGTCGAGGACACCGACGGTGTAGCCCCGGGAGGCCAGCGCCGAGGCCAGGTTGACGGTGACGCTGCTCTTGCCCACGCCGCCCTTGCCGCTGGCCACCGCGATCACCCTCGTGGTGAGAGAGACCTCGGTGTCGGGGGCGTTCTCGGCGGCCTTGCGGCGGGCCCGCTGCATGACCTCGCTGCGCTGGGCCTGCGTCATCTCCCCGAACCTGACGACGACGTCGGTGACACCGGGTAGGGACTGGACCTTCGACCGCACGTCGTCGCGGATCTGCACGCGCAGCGGGCACCCCGAGATGGTGAGGGCGACGGTGACGGTGACCCGCCCGTCGTCGCCGACCTCCACCCCCGAGACCATCCCCAGATCGACGATGTCGGAGCCCAGCTCGGGGTCGACGACGCCCCGCAGCATGGCCAGGACGTCGGCCTCGGTGGGCGGGGCGGAGGGGGGCACGCCTGGATTTTAACGGGGTTGGCCGGTAATATGCCAGGACGTGAGCGACGTCCGGCTGGCCGTGCTGAAAGCGCTGGGCGACAACACCCGCTACGCGATCTACCTCGAGCTCGTGCGCGCCCAGTCGCCGCGCTCCACCGCCGACATCGCCGACACCCTCGGCCTGCATCCCAACACGGTGCGCCCTCACCTGGAGCGCATGCGGGAGGTCGGCCTGCTCGACGTCGAGGTCGAGCCCCGGGGCTCGGTGGGCCGGCCCCAGCACCGCTACACCCTCGCCGCCGACGCCCCCCGGTTCGGGCTGGAGCCTCCCGCCTTCCCCCTCCTGGCCCGCATGCTGGCCCAGGCCGCCTCCGCCGCCGGCGTGGGCCCCGACGGGGCGGCCGCCGCCGGGGCCGAGCAGGGCCGGGCCCTGGCCACCGCTCACCAGCGCGACCGCAGCTGCGTGCGGGCGCTCAGCGCCGCCCTGGCCGAGCTGGGCTTCGACCCGGCGGTCGGCGACGACGGGACGGCCGTCACCATCGCCTTCACCCACTGCCCGTTCCGCGACCTGGCCGAGGCCCACCCCGAGGTCGTGTGCCACCTGCACCGGGGGCTGGTCGAAGGTTTCGTGGAACAACTGGGCGGCGCAGATGTTGAACGTTTCGGAACGCTTGCCGACCGCGACCCGTGCCAGGTCGAACTGTCCGTCCGGTAAGCTGGTATCGAGGAATTCTGAGGAGGAACACCGGAATGATCACCATCACGGAGTCGGCGTCGAGCAAGGTCAAGCAGCTTCTCGAGGCCGAGGGCAACGACCAGCTGGCTCTGCGCGTCGCCGTACGTCCCGGTGGCTGCTCGGGCTTCAGCTACGAGATGTTCTTCGACTCCGACATCGCCGCCGACGACAACGTCGCCGAGGCAAGCGGGGTGAGGGTGGTCGTCGACGCGTCGAGCGCTCCCTTCCTGCAGGGCGCCTCGCTCGACTACAAGGACGGTCTGCAGGGCGCGGGGTTCGCCATCAACAACCCCAACGCCACTCGCAGCTGCGGCTGCGGCCAGTCCTTCAGCTGATCCGCTCTCTCCCCTGAGCGACACGCCGGTCGGGCCCTACTCGCCCGTCGCGCGCGCCGGCGACTGGCTCGTCGTCTCCGGCCAGGTGGGGCTGGCCGACGGCGTCCTCGTCGAGGGCGGGGTGGAGGCGCAGACCGCCCAGGCGCTGTCCAACCTGGCGCGGTTGCTGGTCGCCGAGGGCGCCTCGCTGCCCGACGTGGTGAAGACCACCGTGTTCCTGCGCCACATCTGGGACTTCGCGGCGATGAACGAGGTCTACGCCGAGGCGTTCGGCGAGCACCGCCCGGCCCGCTCGACGGTCGGCGTCGCCAGCCTTCCCCTCGACGCGTTGGTCGAGATCGAGGCCTGGGCCTGGGTCGGCGACCGCTGAGCGGCTGCCGGCCTCGGTCTAGTGCGGGATCGTCGTGTGCTTGAGCTCGTTGAGCTCGGGCCAGCCTTCGACCAGGTCGAGGACGCGCTCCACCGTCACCACCGCCCGCTCGGCGTCCCCGTGGGGGCGGTCCATGATGCGGACGAAGGTGGCCCGGTCCCCGGCGATGACGGTGGGGACGCCGAAGACGGCGTGGTCGGCCACCGCCCGCTCGTGCTCCTTTCGGAACGTCTCCAGCGGTGCCCCGGAGGCCACCTCGGCCATCACGGCGTCGACGTCGGCGCCCGCCTCCTCGAGGGCGGCGCGCACCACCTCGGGCTCCCGGACGTCGAGGCCCTCGTCGTGGCGGGCGGCGAACAGGGCGGCGTGCGTCTCCAGGAAGACCTCGGGGAACCGGTCGCGCACGGCGATCCCCGCCTGCATGGCCAGCAAGGTGGGCGCCTTCTCGGGAGCGTCCCAGACGTCGGGCTCGCCCTCGGCCACGTGCACCTGGTAGAGCGAGAACGGCACCCATGTGACGTCCCAGGGGGCGCCGGCCGCCAGGCCTACGAGGACGTGCTCGCAGAAGTTGCGGGCGAACGGGCAGCGGTACTCCCAGGTGACGCCGAACTCTCTCATCGAGCGAGCCCTACCCCGCGCCAGCGGATGTCCTAACGGATTAGAACCCCCAGCGGGACTGGCCGAAGCGGTAGCCCACCGAGCGCACCGTCTGGATGAGGTGGGCGTGCTCCTCGGTGAGCTTGGCCCGCAGGCGCCGGATGTGGACGTCGACGGTGCGGGCGCCTCCGTAGTACTCGTACCCCCAGACGCGCGACAGGAGGGTCTCCCGAGTGAAGACCTTGCCCGGGTGGGTGGCGAGGAACTTCAGCAGCTCGTACTCCATGTAGGTGAGGTCGAGCGGCCGCGTGTCGATGGCGGCCTGGTAGGTCTCGAGGTTGAGGACGAGCTTTCCGTACTCGATGAGCTCGGGACGGGTGCCGGACCCGGTGCGCCAGAAGAGGTGCTTGAGCCGGGCCTCCAGCTCGGTCGGCTGCACCGGCGCCAGGCAGAAGTCGTCGAACAGGTCCTCGCGAAGCTCGAGGTCTTGGAGGCGGTCCGGGCTCACCACCAGGAGGAGCGGGGCGAGGGGGACGTCTCGCTTGCGGAGGGCCCGGCAGGCGGCGAAGGCCTCGTCGGGCCTGGCCTCCGCGCACACCACCGCCCCGGCCCAGCCCTCGTCCGGCTCCAGCCGGGCGGCGGCGTCGAGGCCGCTGACCGCTCGCCACGGATAGCCCGCCCGGTCGAGGGCCTGGGTGAGCGCCGCCGGCGGCGGCTCGGGATGGACGAGCAGCGGTTCCACGGCCGGTGCCTCAGAGCTCCAGGTAGCGGTCGAGCTCGAAGGGGGTGACCTGGTTGCGGTAGGCCGCCCACTCCGCCCGCTTGTTGCGGATGAACCATTCGAAGACGTGCTCGCCCAGCGCGTCGGCCACCAGCTCCGACCTCTCCATGCAGGCGACCGCCTCCTCGAGCGACCCGGGCAGCGCCTCCACGCCCTCGGCCATCCGCTCCTCGTCGGTCATCTCGTAGAGGTTGGCGGTGAGCTCGTCGGGCAGCTCGTAGGAGTTGTCGATGCCCTTGAGGCCGGCGGCCAGGATCACCGCGAAGGCGAGGTAGGGGTTGCAGGCGGGGTCGGGCGAGCGGAACTCGATGCGGGTGGAGGACTCCTTGCCCTTCTTGGCCCCGGGGACGCGCACCAGCGCGGACCGGTTGTTGCGGGCCCAGGCCACGTAGACGGGCGCCTCGAAGCCCACCACCAGCCGCTTGTACGAGTTCACCCACTGGTTGGTGACGGCGGTGATCTCGCGGGCGTGGGCGAGCAGGCCGGCGATGAACCCCTTGGCCACCTTGGAGAGCTGCCACTCGTCGGAGGGGTCGTGGAAGGCGTTCTGGTCGCCCTCGAAGAGCGACACGTGGGTGTGCATGCCCGACCCCTGGTAGCCGACGAGGGGCTTGGGCATGAAGGTGGCGTGCACGTCGCGCTCGTGGGCGACCTCCTTCACCACCAGGCGGAACGTGGTGATGTTGTCGGCCATGGTGAGGGCGTCGGTATAGCGGAGGTCGATCTCGTGCTGGCTGGGGCTGTCCTCGTGGTGGCTGTAGCGCACCGGGATGCCGAGACTTTCCAGGGAGAGGATCGTGCGCCGGCGGAGGTCGGTGGCCACATCGACGGTGGTCAGGTCGAAGTAGGACCCCGTGTCGATGGGCTTGTTCGACGGGCCGCCGTTCTCCTTGGCGAAGTAGAAGAACTCCATGTCGGGGCCCACGTAGAAGGAGAACCCCCGGTCGCGGGCCCGGTCGAGGTTGCGGCGCAGGACGTGGCGCGGGCATCCCTCGAACGGCGTGCCGTCGAGGTTGTTCACGTCGCAGAACATGCGGGCGACGGGCGCGTCCTCGCCCCGCCACGGCAGGAGCTCGAAGGTGTTGGGGTCGGGCTGGAGCAGCATGTCGCTCTCCTGGACCCGGCTGAACCCGTCGACGGCCGAGCCGTCGAACGTCATCCCCTCCTCGAAGGCGTTCTCCAGCTCGCCGGGCACGATGGCGATCGACTTGAGCTGGCCGAGCACGTCGGTGAACCACAGGCGAATGAACCGGATGTTGCGCTCCTCGACCGAGCGGAGCACGTAGTCCTGCTGGCGTTCCATGTCGTCCTCCCGGCGGGGCCCGGCGTGCGCCGGACCTGACCGCCCTCTGCATCTAACCACGGGCGCGGACTGTCGTCGCGGTGATGCGTTGGCTATCTTCGCAGGCGTCGAGGCGGTGCCCCCGGTCGTTCACACACCGTTCACGAACGTGCAACTGGGAGGTAACCGGCCGGCGACAGGGTGATCGCCGCTTCTGATCCCAAAGGGGGACAACCGTGGAGGAACGCAGCCCGGCCGACGTGGTCCGCCTGGTGCAGGACGAGGGGGTGGAGGTCGTCGACTTCCGCTTCTGTGACCTCCCCGGGCTCATGCAGCACTTCTCCGCACCTGCCCACGAGCTCACCGAGGAGGGGTTCGAGGAGGGCTACGGCTTCGACGGGTCGTCGATCCGCGGGTTCCAGGAGATCCAGGAGTCGGACATGATCCTGATTCCGGACTCCTCCACCGCCATCATCGACCCCTTCCGCCAGCACAAGACGCTGAACATCTACTGCTTCGTCAACGACCCGGTGACCGGCGAGCCCTACTCACGGGACCCCCGCTACGTCGCCCGGAAGGCGGAGGAGTACCTCGTCTCCACCGGCATCGCCGACACCGCCTACTTCGGGCCCGAGGCCGAGTTCTACATCTTCGACGACATCCGCTACACCCAGGACCAGCACTCGGCGTCGTACTCGGTCGACTCGGTCGAGGGCATCTGGAACTCCGACAAGGAGGAGAACCCCAACCTGGGCTTCAAGCCCCGGTACAAGGAGGGGTACTTCCCCGTGCCGCCGATGGACCACTACCAGGACCTGCGTTCCGAGATGATCCTGCAGATGGAGCGGCAGGGGATCGAGGTGGAGATCCAGCACCACGAGGTCGGCACCGCCGGCCAGGCCGAGATCGACATGCGCTTCGACACGCTGCTGCGCATGGCCGACAAGCTGATGCTCTACAAGTACATCACCAAGTCGGTGGCGTGGGCCCACGGCAAGACGGTCACCTTCATGCCCAAGCCGATCTTCCAGGACAACGGGTCGGGCATGCACACCCACCAGTCGCTCTGGAAGGGCGGTGAGCCACTGTTCTTCTCGGAGACGGGCTACGGCGGCATCTCCGACCTCGCCCGCTGGTACATCGGCGGCCTCCTCGCCCACGCCCCGTCGATCCTGGCCTTCGCCGCCCCCACGACCAACTCCTACAAGCGGCTCGTTCCCGGCTACGAGGCGCCGGTCAACCTGGTGTACTCCCAGCGCAACCGCTCGGCCGCCGTGCGCATCCCGCTCTACTCCAAGAGCCCCAAGGCCAAGCGCCTGGAGTTCCGCTGCCCCGACCCGTCGTGCAACCCCTACCTCGCCTTCTCGGCCATGCTCATGGCGGGTCTGGACGGGGTGCAGAACCGCATCGAGCCGCCCGACCCGGTCGACAAGGACCTCTACGACCTGCCGCCCGAGGAGCTGGCCAACGTCCCTCAGGTGCCGGGGTCGCTCGACGAGGCCCTCGCCGCCCTCGAAGCCGATCAGGACTACCTCCAGGCCGGTGGGGTGTTCACTCCCGACCTCATCGAGACCTGGATCGAATACAAGCGGGAACGGGAGATCGACGAGGTCCGGTTGCGCCCGCACCCGTGGGAGTTCTACCTGTACTACGACATCT
>DATACM010000176.1:0-10860 GCA_036259055.1 Acidimicrobiales bacterium
GGCTTGTCCGACGCGCCCCACCCGAGGAAATCGAAGGTGACGACCTGACGGGGGGGCGACAGGTACGGCACGAGCCGGTCGTAGAGGTGGAGGTTGTCGGGGAACCCGTGCAGGAGGAGAAGCGGCGGACCGTCTCCGGGATGGACCCGCACGTAGATCGAATGGCTCCCTCGCCGGACCCACCTCTCCTCGTACGAGGGCACCGGCGCGTCGGTGTTCATCGGTTGCATCTGATGACCTCTCTACGTGACTCCAGAGCAGGAGCGTGCCGTTCCAGTTCGGAGGGACCTCCACCCGGTAAGCGGCGCCGTCGATGTCGCCGGTGTAGACACCGCCGACGCTCGTCGCCGCCCCGGTCGAGCACGCCGCCAGGCCGAGGAGCGCGGCGGCGGTGGCGAAGCGGCGGGTGGCTGACACCGGTACTCGTCGGTGTGCGTTTCGGGATCCTGGGGCGCTCATCATGCCGTCCTGCGGTACCGCCGCACGGCTAGAGGGGCGAACACGATCAGGATGCCGGCGCTCCAGGCCAGCGACCCGAGGACGTGAGCGGCGGTGGGCCCGCCCAGGACGAGAGCCCGCACGGCGTCGACGGTGACCGACACCGGTTGGTGATCGGCCCAGGCCTGCAGCCAGCCCGGCATGGTCTCGACGGGCACGAACGCAGACGAGGCGAACACCAGCGGCATCATGACGGGGAAGGCGGCGGCTTGGGCGGCCTCGGGGTCGCGGGTGACGAGGCCCAGTCCGGCGAAGACCCATGACAGGGCGTAGCCGAAGGCGAGGACCACCGCCATGGCGGCGAGGAAGGCCGCCGGACCGGTGTGGACCCGAAAGCCCACGGCGAAGCCGACCGTCACCATGAGGGCGACCACGAGGACGTTGCGTACGAGGTCGGCCCCGTGCGCCCGGCCAGAACGGCGGAGCGGGCCATGGGCAGCGACCGGAACCGCTCGAGCAGTCCGGTGTTCAGGTCGGTGGCCAGGCCCACGGCGGCGCCGATGGCACCGAAGGCCACCGTCTGGGCGAAGATGCCGGGCATCAGGAAGTCCACGTAGTTGGCGCCCTCGATGCGGATGGCGCCCCCGAAGGCGTAGCGGAACAGCAGCACGAAGAGCACCGGCTGGATGGTGGAGAAGACCAGCAGCTGGGGCAGCCGGTACAGGTGGACGAGGTAGCGGCCGGCCAGATCGAGGCCGTCGGACAGCGCGGCGGGCAGGCGTCCGACCGCCCTGTGTTCGGCTCTCCCCGACGTGGGGATCGAGATCACGGTCATGCGGCACCCCTCGTCGGGAGCTGCGAACCGGTGTCGGGCGACTCGGCATGGCGGCCGGTGACGGCCAGGAAGGCGTCGTCGAGGCTCGGCTCCCGCACGTTGACGGTGGTGGGGACGAGGCCTTCGGCGTCGAGGGTGCGGAGCACGTCGAGCAGCATCACCGCGCCGTCGTGCGTGCTCAGGCGGACGGCGCTCCCGTCCTGCTCGGGACGCTCCGTCACGAAGCGCCGGGAAAGGAGCATCGCCGCCCGCGCCGCCGCGTTGGCGTCGACGAGGCCGACCTCGACGACGATGTTCCCCGTGCGGGCCTTCAGCTCCGACGGGGTGCCCTCGGCGATCACCTGCCCTCTGTCGACCACCGCGATGCGGTGCGCCAGGCGGTCGGCCTCCTCCAGGTACTGCGTGGTCAGGAGCAATGTCGTCCCGTCCGCTACGAGCTCCCGGATGACCTCCCACAGCTCCATCCGGCTCTGGGGGTCGAGCCCGGTGGTCGGCTCGTCGAGGAACAGCACCGGGGGCCGATGGACCAGCGCGGCGGCGAGGTCGAGCCGGCGGCGCATGCCCCCCGAGTACGTCCGTACCGGGCGGTCGGCGGCGGCGGCAAGGCCGAAGCGCTCGAGGAGCTCGTCCGCCCGGGCGGCCGCCAGCCGGCGCGGGAGCTGCGTGAGACGGCCCACCAGGCGCAGGTTCTCGCGCCCGGTGAGGATCTCGTCGACTGCCGCGTACTGCCCCGCCAGCCCGATCAGCTGGCGGACCGAGGCCGCTTCGCGCACCACGTCACGGTCCAGCACCCGGGCCCGGCCGGCGTCGGGCGGGATGAGCGTGGTGAGCACCCGCACGGCCGTCGTCTTGCCCGCCCCGTTGGGGCCGAGCAGGCCCAGCACCGCGCCGGGCGGGACCTCGAGGTCGATCCCGTCAAGGGCCACCACCGGCCCGAACCGCTTCATGACGCCCTCCAGGGCGATGGCGACGTCCGTCATGGATGCACCCCTTCCTTCTCGCCCGCGGCGCGCCGGCGATCTGGTGCCAGCCTGAGGACCGCGGCTGATGAACCGCTGTCGGCGCGCTGACGAGAGGCCACGGACTCGCCAAAACGGGGGCAAACAGGCCGATATCGCCGTATTCTCGTGACGTGCGCGTTGTCGCCCACCGAGGGCTCCGAGACGTCGACGTCGGCTGAGACGTCCTCGCCTCCTATCGCCGGACCGTCGTCGACGTAGGAGCCGGCGACGGGCGGTTCGTCGTGCGCTGTGCGGGCGCGCACCCCGACTGACTCGTGGTCGGCCTCGATACCAATGCCGCCGCGCTGTACGACGGGTTCCGGCGCGCCCACAAGGCGAAGCTGCGGAATGCCCTCTTCGTGGTGGCATCGGCCGAGTCGCTCCCCGACGAGCTGAGCGGGTGCGCGGACGAGGTCCGCATCCAGTTTCCCTGGGGGTCCCTCCTGGCGGCGGTCCTGGGTGCAGCTCCAGCCGTGCTCGGTGGCGTCGCCGAGCTGCTCCGCCCCGGGGGGAGGCTCCACGTCCTGGTCTCCGTGGTGGCGCGGGACGGGGTCGAGGGCGGGGAGCGACTCGACCACCGTCGTGCCGGGGAGGTGGCACGGCGCATCGCCGGAGCAGGCGCCGGCCTGGTCCTCGAGCTGTGCCGGGAGGCCACGCCCGAGGACGTCGCCGCTTCCCACTCGACGTGGGGCAAGCGCCTCGGAGCCGGTCGGTCCCGTCCGGCGTGGCTCCTGCGATTCCACAAGACGGGCACGTCCGGTTCTCTGGAGGGTTGACCACCGTATAGGTGGTCATCCCTCCAGAGAACGGCATGACCGATTGGGCCGGTGTACGGCGGCGAGGGCGGCCAGCTCCGTGCGGTTGGCGACTCCGACCTTGGCGTAGACGTGCGAGAGGTGCGTCTTGACGGTGCCCCGGCCCATGAAGAGCCGGCCGCCGATCTCGGGGTTGGTGAGGCCCTCGCCGACGAGTTGCACGACCTCCAGCTCCGAAGGCGTCAGGCTGTGCCATCCCGTCGACGGCCGGCGGCGTGTTCCCCGCGTGCGGCGGACGTACGCGACGGCGGCCTCCAGCGACGTCCGGGCGCCCTCGCGGCGAGCGTCTTCGAGCGCCGCCGCGTCCATGTCGGCGCGCAGGTCGGCGACGAGCGCGTCGTGGGCGGGCCGGTCGACCGGGCGGCGGGGATATCCCATGGCGTGGCGGGCGCGGTCGCTGGCTCCGAGCAGGCGAGCCGCGCAGGAGGGCCGGCCCGCTCGCAGGGCCAGCGCGGCGAGGGCATCGAGGCTGTCGGTGTAGAAGGTGCGCAGGCCGTGGGCGACGCGCACGGCCAGCGCGTGGTGGTGGAGCGCGACGGCACGGTCGGGGTCATCGGTGGCGGCGAGGTGCGCCTGCTGCTCGACGGCGTCCGCCTCCACGCGGGGCATGCCGAGGGAGGTCGCCAGCTCGACGGCACGCTCGAGGACGGCGGCGGCTTCTTGGCGCTGACCCTGGTAGCGCAGCGCCGCACCGAGCGGAGGCAACGCCTGCGCGGCCAGGTACGTGTTGGCGCCTGGATCGGCTGCCCCGGCCTCGCGCCCGAGCCATCGGACCGCCTCCTCGAGATCGCCGCTCCAGAGGTGCAGCATCCCAAGGACGCGCGGCATCCCGGGCACGAAGACCACGTGCCCGGCGCCCTCGACGAGGCGCACGAACGGCTCCATGAGGTCGAGGCCGACGAGCGGGGCCCCGGCCAGACCGTGGACCGTGGCCAGACCGCTCAAGGTGGTGCCCACCCGGTGGTAGTCGCCGAGGGGCGCGGCGGTTCGGACCGCCTCCTCGGCGAGCCGCCGGGCAAGTCCGAGGTCCCCTGTGTACGCCGCTCCGTCGGCCCGGAACCCCATCACGGTGGCGGCGATGCCGCGGTCACCCCGCCCGATCAGCCCTCGGACGGCGCTCTCGAGGACCGGCCGGGCAACGTCGTGGCGGTCCCGTAGGTGCAGGATGATCCCTTGGAGGGCATGGGCGCCGTCGGCGACGAAGGCGTCGCCGAGAGGCTCGGCGGCGGCCAGGGCGTGGAGGGTGGTCTCCCAGGCGGCGTCGAAGTCGCCGTAGAACCGCCCCACGGCGGACAGCAACAAGCACAGGCCCCGGAGGCGCTCGTCGCCCTGCTCGGTGGCGATCTCCAACGCTCGTTGGGCCGCATCGAACTCGAGGTCGAGCGGGTTGGCGGTGTCGGCGACCAACGCCACACCGGCCAGCAGACGGGCCTGGAGGGAGGATCGGTCGTGGCGCTCCCGTGCGATGGCTCGCTGCAGGAACTCGATGCCCTCGTGCCCATTGCCGTGCAGGTGCCAGAGCCACGGGAGCAGGGCGGCGAGACGCCTGCCCCGCTCGGCATCGGCGGCGGTCAGTCCCCACTCCAGGGCGGCCCGCAGGTTGTCGTGTTCGGCCTCGAGAAGGAGGCGCCAACCGTCCTTGTCGCGGTCGAGCTCCGGCTCGGCCGCGGTGGCGAGCGCCAGGTAGTGGTCGAGATGGCGATCTCGGGTCACCGCGACCTCCCCGGCGTCACCCAGGCGGTCCTCGGCGTATTCACGGATCGTCTCGAGCAGGCGGTACCGCGCTTCACCGCGGCGGACCTCGGCCATGACGAGGGACTTGTCGACCAGCCGTCCGAGGGCGTCGAGCACCTCGTCACGGCGGACGACGGTCCCGGCGGCAACCGAGCGCGCAGCCTCGAGGTCGAACGCGCCCGGGAACACGGCCAACCGGCGCAGCACGACTCGATCGGGCTCGTCGAGCAGGTCGTAGCTCCACCCGATCGACGCCGCCAGGGTCTGGTGGCGGGGAACGGCGCGGCGAGGGCCGCGGACGAGAAGCGCCAACCGGTCGTCGAGGCCGGCCTCGATCTGCGCCGGCGTGAGGGCCGGCAGCCATCCTGCCGCCAGCTCGATGGCGAGAGGAATCCCTTCGAGGCGCGAGCACAGCGTTCGCACGACCGCGTCGTCGGTCGCACCCAGTGAGATCCGGGGGCGAACGAGGTCGGCGCGCTCGAGGAACAGCCAGCGCGCCTCGTCTTCGGGGAGGGACGGGACGCGCCAGAGGACCTCGCCGGGCACGCCGAGGGGTTCTCGGCTGGTCGCCAGCACCGATACCTCGGGGCAGGTGCGCAGCAGCGTCTCCACGACCTCACCGGCGACGCCCAGGACGTGCTCGCAGTTGTCGAGGCAGACCAGCAGGCGACGGTCGCGCAGCTGCAGCGACAGGGACCGCAGCGGGCCGGCGACCGGATCGACGAGCACGCCTGCCGCCGAGGCCACTACCTCTGGCACCAAGTGGGGGTCGGCGACGGCGCCGAGCTCCGCCCACCACACGCCGTCGGGCCAGCGGTCGACCTGGTCGGCGGCGGCTTGGAGGGCCAGCCGCGTCTTGCCGCACCCGCCGGGACCGGTGAGGGTCACCAGCCGTTCCGCGGTGAGGAGCGTCTCGACGGCCTCGAGCTCCGCCTGGCGCCCCACGAAGGTGGTGAGCTGGAGGGGAAGGTTGTTCGGGAAGGCGTCGAGCGAGCGGAGAGGCGGCGGCTCGTCGTCCGATTCGCGGTGTCGCAGCTCGAACACCCGCTCCGGCGAGGACAGGTCCCGGAGGCGGTGGAGCCCGAGGTCGCGAAGGCTCATCCCGCGCGGCAGCGCGTCGGCGACCAGCGAGGCCGTGACCGCGGAGAGCAGCGTCTGCCCTCCGGCCGCGATGTCGCGCAGGCGCGCGCACCGGCGCAGGGCGGGGCTCGGGTGCCCGCTCCCGTCATCTCCTCCGCACTCGCCCGTGTGCAGCGCGATGCGCAGGGACGACGCCGGGTCACCCCCTTCGTGGTGATGACCCACGGACCGCCGCCGGTCGACAGCTCCGGCGACCGCATCGATGGCCGAGGCGAACGCGGCGACCGCCGGCTCGACAGGATCTCGATCGGCAACGAGGAACGTCACCGTCCCAGCCGGCCGCCTCGCCGCTCGGCCGTCACCCGCGGGTCTCGACGCTCTCAACAAATCGGCCACCTGGCAGATGTACTGGGCGGGGAAAAGCGGGAGCGTTGACGGCGTCGACGCGCCAACCCGGCGCATCGACGGTCACGGCGAACACCACACGCGAGACGTCCACCCGACGGTCGTGTGCGCAACCGAAGGAGGCAGCTGACATGCAGCGGATCACGACGTTCCTCACGTTCAACGACCAGGCCGAAGAGGCGGTCGCCTTCTACACCTCCGTCTTCCCGAACTCCAGGGTCGTGAGCACGAGGCGCCAGCGCCAGGACGGCCACGACGGCGACGGCGCCTTGGTGTCGGCGACGTTCGAGCTCGACGGCCAGGGGTTCATGGCTCTCAACGGCGGGCCCACGTTCACCTTCGCCCAGGGCATCTCCCTCTTCGTCACCTGCGAGACCCAGGCCGAGGTCGACGAGTTCTGGGAGAAGCTCTCCGAAGGTGGTGAGGAGGGCCCCTGCGGATGGCTCACGGACAAGTTCGGAGTGTCGTGGCAGGTCGTGCCCCGAGTCCTCGGGGAGCTCCTGGACGACGAAGACGCCCGGCGGGCGAACAACGTCCTCAAGGCCATGCTCTCGATGAGCAAGATCGACATCGCCGCCCTCGAGGCCGCCTACGCCGGGTAGGCGGGGGGTACCGCATCGGGCGGCGATCTCAGCGGCTGGCATCACACGTAGATGGACGGAGGCGACGGCCACGACTCATCGCCGGCGCCCTCGGGGCACCCCCCAGGAGACCGAGGAGGGGAGCCCCGAAGCGACGAGGGCGAGCAGCCAGACGCCGATCGTCCGCCAGGGTCGACGGCTGCTGGCTCGGGCGAGGGAGCGGGGGAGAGTTCCATGGCGTCTCCGTTCGGGTGCGATCCGTCGGGGACGAGCATGGGGGGCGCCGCTGACGGGAACCTTTCCGCCGGCTGACAGGAGGCTGACGCGGTGCCGGCGACCGGCGCCTGCGGCTCGACTGAATGCCGGCTTTCCCATTCCTGGCGCCCGGCCTAGTCTGAGCCGAAATGAAGGGCGGGAGAGTCAATGAGATGACCCGAGAAGAGCGGCTGGCCCGGACCTTCGTCGAGCTGGCCGACACGCTCGTCGACGACTTCGACGTGGTCGAGCTGATGGGCCTCCTCGTCGAGCGGTCCGTGCAGCTCCTCGACGCATCGGCCGCCGGGCTGCTCCTCGCCGACAACGACGACATCCTTCGGCTCATGGCCTCCACCAGCGAGGCGATGCAGCTGGTCGAGCTCTTCCAGGTCCAGAACGACGAAGGTCCCTGTCTGGACTGCTATCGCAGTGGCGAGCCGGTGATCGCCGACGACCTGACGGCCGCCGGTGACCGCTGGCCCCGGTTCGCCCGGTTTGCCGTCGACGCCGGCTTCTCCTCAGCGGACGCCCTGCCCCTGCGCCTGCGGGGTCGCGTCCTCGGCGCGCTCAACCTCTTCCGCCACGAGCCGGGCGGGCTGGGTCAGGCGGACGTAGCCGTCGGGCAGGCGCTGGCCGACGCCGCCACTATCGCCGTCTTGCAGTTCCGGGCCATGGGCGAGGCCCACATGGTCGCCGAGCGGCTCCAGGGAGCCCTCCGGACCCGCGTCGTCGTCGAGCAAGCCAAAGGCGTCCTGGCCGAGCGGGCAGATGTCGACATGGCGGAGGCGTTTTCCCGTCTTCGAAGCTATGCCCGGTCCCACCAACGGCTGCTCGCCGAGGTGGCCGAGGAGGTCGTGGCCGGAACCCTTTCGCCCTCGGTGTTCGAGCGACCGGCCGCTCCGGCGCGACCGTAGACGCCCCTGGTTCACCCTGACTAGCATGTGAGCCGGGCGAGCGTTCTCCTCTCGCCCGGAGGATTCCCCCGCTGCCCCGGACCCCGGCAGCGTCCGCCGTGGACGTGTGAAGGAGTGCCGGTGAGTCAGCCCACCTCGCTGCGACGAGGCCCAGAGTCGACGCCCGTCCCCGCGAGCCTGCGGCGGGCGTCCATTTCGTCCCCGCCGCCCCGGCAGGCGTTCCCGTCGACGAGGGTCTTCGACTGGGACGACGGGTGGCGACGAGAGGCCAGCTGCCGCGAGACCGATCCGGCCCTGTTCTTCCCGGTCGGGACCACGGACAGGGCGCTGGCCGAGATCGAGGCGGCCAAGGCGGTGTGCGCGGGCTGCCGCGTGCGCCAGGCATGCCTGGACTTCGCCATGGAGACCAACCAGGAAGCGGGCATCTGGGGCGGGAGGTCGGAGGACGAGCGCCGACGGCTGCGGCGTCGATGGACGGCTGGCCGGGGAGCCAGCGGAAGGGCGAATCGATGAGGCTCTACGTTGGCCCAGTCCCCCGGGACGGCGTCGTGGCGTGGGCCGAATGGGCCCACAGCGTCCTCGACGATGTCCGCAACGATCCCCGGGCCGGCGCCTGCCTCTCCGCCCGAGTGCTCGACGACATCGAGGCGTACGTGGCCGAGTGGGAACGCACGACGGGCCTGAGCGACGACGCGTTCCGCTGGCAGTCCGACGTCCACCCCGACGACCTCGAGTACCTCACCAACGCCCTCTACAACCTGGACCTTCGCCTGGCCGCCGATGGTGACCCCAGCAGGAAGGTGGCCTTGTCAGCCGAGGGTCGCGTCTTTCATCTGGTCCTCGTGCGTGCCTTGCTCACCGCCCTCGCCCACGAGAGCCCGTCACACGCCGCCTTCGTCGATCAGATCCGAACGTCCTGGCCGACCGCGGCCGAGGTGCACTGAGGTTCGGTAACCGCACGCCTCCACGCGGCGATCGATCTACGACGAATAGGGACTCTCGGTAGGGTCCCACCGCCTCGACTTCGCCACGAGCTCTTCGGCGATCTCCGGCAGTTTGCGCTTTTCCCGCTGGGCGGTCCTCACGAGGATCTGCAAGGCCTCGTGCTCGCTGCACGGATGGACGCCCATGAGTATCCCCTTGGCCCGCTCGATGGTCGCCCACGACTCCATGGCGGTGGCCATGTCGCTTTGCAGCTGTTCGGCGTCCCAGTAGGCCTGAGAGCTCGCGAGCAGCAACGCGGCTTGAGTCGCGAAGGCGATGCCGACTTGCACATCGTCATCGGAGAAGGCCTCGACTGTGCGGGAGTAGAAGTTCAGCGCCCCGACGCCTTCGTGTCGGGCGAGCAGTGGTATCGACATCACGCTGCCCACCCCATACGCGGCCGCCGCCTCGCTGAAGGAAGGCCAGTGGTGGTCCTGGCTCACGTCGTCGATGCGGAAGACCTGCTTGTGACGGAAGGCGTCGAGACACGGTCCGGTGCCCGTCTCGTACTGGGCTGAGTCGATCTCGTGAGCGGCCTCGTCGGTGAACACCGCAGTCCGAGGCCGACCTTCGAGGAGCATGGTGATCCCGGCAAGGTCGGCGCTGGGGACGGCCTCCAGGCTCAGCTCTGCCACACGCTCGAGCGTCTCCTGCAGCGTCGCGTCCCCGATGCAGAACCTCGAGATGGCCTGCAGGGACTTGGCCAACGGCGACGAATCGGCGGACAGGGCTGGCTCCCTCTGTGTGGTGAGCCAGTCACTAACCCCTGTCCTTAGAGGACGAGCGGCCAACTCGCAGAAGGCTTTAGCCTATCACGGCGAAGAGTCGGAACCGCCCGAGGGATCGCGGCGACGCCTTCTCCTTGCTCCGGGAAGGGACCTAGGCTGGCGGTCGGTGCCCGAGCGCCGCACCCGGGAGCTCCAGTTGGCCGAAACTCTGGCCGAGGTGGCCAGGGCCCTCCGCGAGGAGCGCGACGTCGACGCCACACTGGATCGCATTGCGGAGCTCGCAGCGAAGACGGTCGATGGCTGCGACGCCGCCGGGATCTCCATCGTCGAGGGGAATCGGATCACTTCCCGCTCGATCACCAATGACCTCCCTCGCATGGTCGACGAGATCCAGTCCGAAACCCAGGAGGGACCCTGCATCGACGCCATCAGAGAGCACGAGGTCTTCGTCACCGGCGCACTCTCTGCAGAGTCCCGTTGGCCCGACTTCGCCCGGAGGGCGCATGAGGCGACCGGTATCGAAAGCGTCGCGTCGGTGCGCCTCTTCGCCAGCGAGGACACGATGGGGGCCCTGAACCTCTACAGCCTTCAACCCGACGCGTTCGACGACCAGGCTGTTGCCGTGGCCTCCGTCTTCGCCGCCCATGCCGCCGTGGCCCTCGCCAGCGCCAGGCGAGAAGAGGACCTCGAGAGAAAGGCGGCCAGCCGTGACGTGATCGGCATGGCCAAGGGCATCATCATGGCCCGCCAGAACGTCTCCGACGACGAAGCGTTCGACGTGCTGTGTCGAGCATCGCAGCGCCTGAACATGAAGCTGCGGGAGCTGGCGGCACGGATCGTTCATGGAGAGTTTGCTGGGGAATCCCGAGAAGGCCGTGCCAAGGGCATCGGCGGCGGTCGGCGACCGGAGATGCGGAACGACCGTCCCTGACCACGGGTATCATGGTGATATCTCGGCAACGGCCGGCAAACGGCCGTGGTGCCAGCGCACGAGTCCACAGTCCTGTCGATTCGTCCGTTGACCCTCGACTGAGGACTACGGAGAGGTGACAGGTGGACGAGGCAACCGACGGTCGCCGTACGAGCGACG
>DATACM010000177.1:0-1539 GCA_036259055.1 Acidimicrobiales bacterium
CGGCGTGCTCACCCGGCTGGACGCCCTCGCTGTCGGCGTGGCCGCCTGGCGGCTCGGGGCCGGCCGGGCCCGCAAGGAGGACGCGGTGCAGGCGGCTGCCGGCGTCCGGCTGCTGGTGGACGTCGGCGACCCGGTCGAGGCCGGGCAACCGCTGCTGGAGCTGCACACCGACACCGCCGCGGCTGTCGAGGGCGCCCGCGCGGCCCTGGAGGGCGGCGTCCTGGTGTCGGACGAGGTGGCGACGCGCCCAGCCCTACTGCTGGACATCGTCCGCGCCTGACGCACGCCGCCCTCGAATGCCAGCAAGGTGGCCATACTGGCGTAACGCGGCAGTATGGCCACCTTGCTGACACAAGAGCCTCAGTCGTCCGGGTCGTCGGTGACCGTGTCGTGGGCGGAGGCGCCGTTTGGGCTCTTCACCGTGACCTTGCTGCGTGAGCGGCGCGGGGTCTGCCGGGGCGGGGGCGGCGGCATCTGGTGCACCGACGGGCCGCGGCCGAGGATGAGCTCCGCGAACGTGGCCATCGCCTCGTCCAGCTGGCCGGCGTTGCGCCGCTCCGACTCGGCGTTGGCCCGCTCCACCAGCGACTGCAGGGCCGTGGTGTCGGGGCGCTCGACGATCGCGGCGTCGAGCTTGCCGAGCTTTTCGTCGATGGTGCCGCCGAGGCTTCCGAGCTTCTCGTCGATGGTGCCGCCGAGGTTGCCCAGGCGCCCGGACATGCCCTCCTCGAGGGCGTCCAGGCGGGCGGCGAGCGCCTCCAGGCGCTGCTGGAGGGCGGTCAGCGGCTCCGTCGGGTCGACGGCGGGGCGGGCGGCCAGATCCTCCAGCCTGCGGTGCAGGCCGATGCTGGTGTCGCCGAGCAGGTTGCGCAGGCCCTCGCCGGACTCGTCGACCGAGCGGACGGCGCTGTCGAGCTGCTCGCGGACCGTGCGCTCGATCCCGTCGATGCGCTCCTTGATCGGCGTGCCGACCGACGACGGCATCGCGTCGAGGCGCATCTCGTGCCGGTCGAGGCGGTTGTCCAGGTCGTCGAGGCGCTTGTGCAGGCCGCCGAGCCGGTCGTCCAGTCCGTCCATCCGCCCGGAGACGCCCTCCAGGCGGCCCGCCATCCCGTC
Organism: Acidimicrobiales bacterium; assembly: GCA_036259055.1. GTDB lineage: Bacteria > Actinomycetota > Acidimicrobiia > Acidimicrobiales > AC-14 > DASZJY01. Next base: position 1,117 of record DATACM010000177.1, read on the forward strand.
GAGGCGGCCGTCGAGCTGCGCGATCGGCTTCGCCAACTTGTCCGGCATCGCCTCGACCGCCCGCAGCACGGACGCGATGGAGGCGTCCTGGGCGTCGAGCTTGGCGACCGTCTCGTCGAGGCGCTCGGCGAGGACGCTGACCTCGGTGCGGTCGGGGAGCTCGGTGAGGCGCTTGCGCACCGTGCCCAGGGCGTCCAGCGCCGCGAGCCGAGCGTGGATCTCGTCGAGCGAGTCGAAGATCTGCTGCTGCTCGCTGTCGCGGATCTCCGCAGCGCGCATCAGCATCCCGCGCATGCGGTCGAAAGAGAGGGTGGAGTCATTGCTCATGGCGGCGGGGGAGCTTCCTCTGAGCCGGACAACGGGTGGTGCGCAATGTAGGGTAGCGACCTCACTCCGTCACCCGTCCGCGGCTCCCCGATCGGA
>DATACM010000178.1:0-7610 GCA_036259055.1 Acidimicrobiales bacterium
CCGGCGCTCCCTGACCGCCGACGACTCCGCCTACCGTTCGGGGGTGGAACGTGCCCGGCCGAGCCGCCGGAAGCTGCAACTGCTGATCGGGGCCATCGTCGTGCTGGCGATCGCCGGCACCACCGCGACCGCGCTCACCCCGACGCTGGCCACCCGGCACCCGCTCCTCTTGATCTTGCTCGAGGGGCGCAACCGCAACCTCGTGCTCGCCCGCCACGTCGACCTGGTGCCTTTCATCCTCGTCGGCACCCTTCGACGGATGGTCAGCGACCCGCTCTACTGGTTGCTGGGGGTCTGGTACGGCGACAAGGCCATCCGTTGGCTGGAGGAGAAGGCCGGTGGCGGGGCGCTGGTGAGGGTCACCGAGCAGTTCTTCGCCAAGGCCGCCTACCCGATGGTCTTCCTCTTCCCCGGCGCGGTGGTGTGCGCCCTGGCCGGCACCACCGGGATGCCGTTCCCGGCGTTCCTCGCCACGAACCTGGCCGGCACCGTCACGATGGTCGTCCTGCTCCGCCTGGCCGGCGACGTCCTCTCCGGGCCGGTGGACGCCGTCCTGCGGTTCTTCGACCGGAACCTGGTGACGACCACCGCCATCACCATCGCCCTGGTGGTGCTGTCGCTCCTGCTGAACCGTGCCCAGGGCAAGGCGGACGTGCCGTCGGTGGAGGAGCTGGAGGGCGACGTCGACGAGGGCGAAGAGGAGGCGCCGACGCCGGACGATGTCCGTCCCGATGGCGGCTCGACGGCCGCCCTCGAGGCCGAGCGGGACGGCCAGGAGTGAAAGGGGCACGGCCGCACGAGGCACCCGCCGGGCGCCCGGCGGACTCGTGCCGGGTGACGACCGCGAGTACTGTGGCGGCGTGACCACTAGGCGCGGCGACCCACGCCGCTCACCGGAGGGAACGGTGATGAACGAGCCCGGGCGCCAGGGCGAGGAGGAGGTCGAGTACCTCACTCCCGGGCAGGTCGCCCGCATGCTCCACGTCTCCCCCAAGACGGTCGACCGCTGGGCCGACCAGGGCCGGATCGGGTGCATCGTCACCCTCGGCGGGCACCGGCGTTTCGCGCGCGGCGAGGTCGAGGAGGTCGCGGCGGCGATGACGTCACGAGGCGCGGCGTCCCGCGGCAGGTCGCAAGCCTGAGGTCGCCCGGCGGCGGAGGGGCGCGTAGCTACTGTCGCGTCGCCGATGTCCGACGCCCTGCCCGCCCTGCCATCGGGGCCGGTGACCTCGATCGTCGAGGTCATCGACCGCAAGGAGGCCATCGCCGCCGCTCTCCCGGTCACCGACGGGGTCGCCTGCTTCAACCGGCTGTACCTGACGGTGACGAGGGAGGTGCAGGCCCGGATCGGCAGCGGCTTCTACGAAGACCCGGCGTTCATCACCCGTCTTGACGTCGTCTTCGCCAACATCTACTTCGCCGCGCTCGACGACTGGAACCGGAAGCGCAGGGCGGTCCCTCGTTCGTGGGCGGTGCTGATCCGTCGCCGCCAGGACGACGGCCTGGCCCCCCTGCAGTTCGCGCTGGCGGGGATGAACGCCCACATCAACCACGACCTGCCCATCGCCGTCGTCGAGACGTGTCGCCAGCTCGGCACCAGCCCCGAGGCGGACGCCCACGAGGCCGACTACGAGAAGGTCAACGAGCTCCTCGGCGACCTCGAGCCCGCCATCCAGGAGTCGTTCGAGGAGGGGATCCTGCTCGAGCTCGACCGTCAGTTCGCCGGCATCGACAACCTCGCCGCCACCTTCTCCATCAAAGCGGCGCGGGAGGTGGCCTGGAACAACGCCCTGGCGCTGTGGCGCCTGCGCGACGAGCGCTTCCTCGCCCGGTCGTTCCTCGACGGCCTCGACCGCCTGGTGGCATTCGCTGGCCGGTCCCTGCTGCTCCCGCTGCCGCGGCTCTAGCCACAACCGAACCGGCGGTGGATTCTTGGCCTGCAGCGCAACAAACCACCGCCGGTTCGCAGGAGGGCTACATCCCGAGCAGCTGGTCGAGGCCGACGGTGAGCCCGGGACGGTCGGTGATGGTCTTCACCGCCAGCAACACCCCCGGCATGAACGAGTCGCGGTCGTAGGAGTCGTGGCGGATCGTGAGGCTCTGGCCGGTCGTCCCGAGCAGGACCTCCTGGTGGGCGACCAGCCCCCGGAGCCGCACCGAGTGGATGCGGATCCCGCCCGCCGCCGTCCCGCCGCGCGCCCCTTCCACGACCACCTTCTCGGTGGGGTCCTCGCCCCACTCGCTCGACGCCGCCGCCATGCGGGAGGCGGTGGCCACCGCCGTGCCCGAGGGGGCGTCGATCTTGCGGTCGTGGTGCAGCTCGATGATCTCCGCCGTCTCGAACCACGGCGCGGCCAGCTCGGCGAACCGCATGAGCAGGACCGCCCCGATGGCGAAGTTGGGGGCGATGAAGCAGTTGCTGGACGTGAACCGCCGGGCCAGCTCCTGGTAGTCCGCCTCGGTGAACCCGGTCGTCCCCACGACCGCGTGCACCCGGTGCTCCGCGCACCAGGCGAGGTTCTTCCGGGCCGCCTCGAGGTTGGTGAAGTCGACCGCCACCTCGGCCCCGGTGTGGGCCAAGGCCTCGGCGCCGCCGGCGATCTGGCCGGCCACCTCCGCGCCGGTGACGTGGCGCAGGTCGATGCCGACGTGGAAGGGGTCGACGGCGGTGACCAGCTCGAGCTCGGGGTCGGCGGCGACCGCCCGGCAGACGGTGGAGCCCATGCGCCCTCCGGCGCCGAACACCCCCACTCGGATGGTCATGGTGCCGGACGCTCCTCGCTCTGGCGCGCGCCGTGCACGCCATGCATTCTGCACTGCGGGACGGGCCGGCGCCCGTGGGCCGCCGGGGCGGTCAGGCGACGCGAGCCGAGAACGCGTCCTCGGCGAACGGCCCCACCACCGCCAGCACTCGCTCGCCCCGGACCACCCGCTCGGTGACCCGGCGGAGGTCGTCGACGGTGACGGCCTCGGTGCGGGCCACCAGCTCGTCGAAGGTCATCACCTTCCCGTGCACGAGCTGGCTGCGGCCGATACGGCTCATGCGGCCGGCGGAGTCCTCGAGGGAGAGGGCCAGCGAGCCCTTGACGTGGCCCTTGGCCACCGTCAGCTCCCGGTCGGACACGTCGGCGTCCACCAGCCGGTCGAGCTCCTTCCCGATCAGCTCGAGCACCTCTTCGGCCCGGCCCGGAGAGGTGCCGGCGTAGATGGCGAGGGCACCGCTCTCGAGGTACCCGGCCCGGTACGAGTACACCGAGTAGACGAGGCCCCGCTTCTCGCGGATCTCCTGGAACAGCCGGCTGGACATCCCCCCGCCGAGGACCTGGTTGAGCACCGACAAGGCGAAGCGGTCGTCGTCACCGCGGTCGAGCGCCCGGGTGCCCACGACCAGGTGCGCCTGCTCGGTCGGGCGGTTGTGCACCACGACCGGCGTCGGTGGCGGCAGCGGCGGCCGGTGGCGGGGAGGGCGAGCGCCCGGGCGGCCGGCGAAGCGCTTCTCCACCCCGGCCACGACGCGGTCGTGGTCGACGTTGCCGGCGGCGGCGACCACGATGGACTCGGGGCGGTACTGCGCCTCGAAGTACCCGGCGATGGCGTCGCGTGTCATCGCCGTGATCGTGGAGCGGTCTCCCAGCACCGGGCGCCCCAACGGGTGCCCCGGGAAGAGGGCGTCGTTGAAGAGCTCGTGCACGAGGTCGGACGGCTCGTCCTCGTGCATGAGGATCTCCTCGAGTATCACCTGCCGCTCGGCCTCGATCTCCTCGGGCCGGAAGGCGGGAGCCCACATGATGTCGGAAAGGATGTCGAGCCCGAGCTCGAGGTCCTCGTCGAGGAGGCGGGTGTAGAAGGAGGTGTACTCCTTGGTGGTGAAGGCGTTCATGTCGCCTCCCACCGCCTCGATGCTCTCGGCGATCTCGCGGGCACTGCGGGTCGCGGTGCCCTTGAAGAGGAGGTGCTCGAGGAAGTGGGAGGCGCCGGCGATGGGCGTCTCCTCGTCGCGGGAGCCGGCGTCGACCCAGTAGCCGATGGAGACGGAGTGCGAGCCCGGCATCCACTCGGTGACGACGTGGATGCCGTTCTCCAGGCGGCTGGTGCGGATCACGGCACAGCGCCGAACGCTAGCGCCGGTTCCCGGAGCGGCGGCGCTGGGTGTTGCGGCGGGGCCCGCCGCCCTCGCCGCCACGCTCGGCCGGCGCCGACAGGTCGGGGCCCAGGTCGCCGAAGGTGCGGCGCGCCTCGCCCTCGAAGGTGTCCTCGAACGACACGTACTCGCGATCGGAAGGCGCCGACCCCGCCCGATCATCGGCGTCGCGGGCAGCCGCCGGCGCCGACGCCGACTGGGAACGGCCGGCCTCGTCAGGGTCGGCCTCGCTGTCACCGGCGTCACCGCCGCCGTCGCCCTCGGGGAGGTCGGCGACCGGCGAGAGGGCCACCTTCCCCTGGGGGTCCACGTCGTCGACCCGCACGACGACGTCGTCGCCCAGGGCGACCACGTCCTCGACCTTCTCGACCCGCTTGCCCTTGCCCAGCTTGGAGATGTGCAGGAGTCCGTCGCGGCCGGGGAGGATGTTGACGAAGGCGCCGAACTTGGTGATGTTGACCACCTTGCCGGTGTAGACGTCGCCCACCTCCGCCTTGGGCGGGTTGATGATCAGCTCGATACGACGCCGGGCCTCCTCCACCGCCGACCCCTCCCTGGCGCCGATGGTGACGGTGCCCACCGTGCCGTCGTCGTCGACGTTGATGTCGGCGCCCGTCTCCTGCTGGAGGGTGTTGATGACCTTGCCCTTGGGACCGATCACCTCGCCGATACGGTCGAGGGGGATCTCGAAGCTCACGATCTTGGGCGCCGACGCCCGCACATCCTCACGTGGCTCGGCGATGGCCGCGTTCATCACCTCGAGCACCTTCAGCCGGGCGTCCCGCGCCTGCTGGAGGGCGGCGGCCAGCACGTCGGCCGGCAGCCCGTCGATCTTGGTGTCGAGCTGGAGGGCGGTCACGAAGTCGGCGGTGCCCGCCACCTTGAAGTCCATGTCCCCGAAGGCGTCCTCGGCCCCGAGGATGTCGGTGAGGGTGGTGTAGCGGCCCTCGGCGTACACCAGGCCCATCGCGATGCCGGCTACCGCCGCCTTGATGGGGACGCCGGCGTCCATGAGCGAGAGGCTCGACCCGCAGACCGACGCCATCGAGGTGGAGCCGTTGGACATGAACGCCTCGGACACCAGCCGGAGGGTGTAGGGGAACTCCTCGACGGTCGGGACCACCGGCAGTAACGCCCGCTCGGCGAGCAGGCCGTGGCCGATCTCACGCCGCTTGGGGCCGCGCATGAACCCCGTCTCGCCGGTGGAGAAGGGCGGCATGTTGTAGTGGTGCATGTAGCGCTTCGACTCGTCGATGCCGATCGTGTCGAGCATCTGCTCCATACGCGGCATGCCGAGGGTGGTGATGGTGAGGACCTGGGTCTCGCCCCGCTCGAACAGGCCCGAGCCGTGGGCAGTGGGGAAGAGCCCGACGTCGGCGCTCAGGGGCCGGATGTCGCCGGGCCCCCGCCCGTCGATGCGCTTGCCCTCCTCGACGATGCGCCGGCGGACGATCTGCTTCTGCAGGGCGCGGATGGCCGCCTTGACCTCCTTCTCGCGGCCCTCGAACTCGGCCGCCAGCTCCTCGGTGATGGCGTTGGTGGCGGCGTCGGTGGCCTCGGTCCGCTCCGTCTTGGAGATGATCTGGCTGGCCTCGGCGATGCGGTCGGTGCCCACCGCCTCGACCCGCTCCCATACGTCGTCGCCGTAGTCGACCTGGGTGACGCAGGCCAGCGGCGGGGCGGTGCCCGCCTTCTCGACCAGCTCCTGCTGGAGCCGGATGGACTCGAGGATCCAGGCCTTGGACGCCTCCAGGCCCTCGGCGATGACCTCCTCGGTGACCTTGGGCGCGCCCTGCTCGTACAGGCGCCAGGCGTCCTCGGTGCCACCGGCCTCGACCATCATCACCGCCACGTCGGGTTCGGGGAGCGCACCGAACGTCCGACCGGCGACGACCAGCTCGAAGGTCGACTCGTCGCCCTCCTGGTAGGTGGCGTGCGGGACCCACTCGCCACTGGTGGAGTAGGCGAGCCGCACCGCCCCGATCGGCCCCTCGAACGGGATCCCCGAGATCATCAGGGCGGCCGACGCGCCGTTGATGGCGAGCACGTCGTGGGGGTTGTGCTGGTCGGCGCCGAGAATCGTGCCCACGATGTGGACCTCGTTGCGGAAGCCGTCCGGGAACGACGGGCGCAGGGGGCGGTCGATGAGGCGACAGGTGAGGATGGCCTGGTCGGTCGCCCGACCCTCGCGGCGGAAGAACGAGCCGGGGATCTTGCCGGCGGCGTACATCCGCTCCTCGATGTCGACGGTGAGCGGGAAGAAGTCGACTCCCTCGCGCACCGACTTGGAGGCGGTGGCCGTCACCAGCACCACGGTGTCGCCCATCTGGGCGACGACCGCGCCGTTGGCCAGGCGGGCCAGCTTGCCGGTGGAGAGGGAGAGGGTCTTGTCGGTCCCGGAAACGGGACAGGAAACGGAAACCGGTTCCGCCATGGGTGAGAGCTCCTTCGTCACCTGGTCCTCTCGGACCGGGCTCTTGTCGGCGACGGGAGCCAGTTCCCAGTTGTCGGGCACCCGAGTCCCCCCGAGGGCCCGGCGACTGGCAGCTGGCCTGACGCCGCACGTGGGCAATTACGAGCAGAGCGGCCCGAAGGCCGCTCTGAGGTCCCTACCGGCGCAGGCCGAGACGGGCGATCAACTGCCGATACCGCTCGACGTCGTTCTCCTTGACGTAGTCGAGGAGACGCCGTCGGCGACCCACGAGCATCAGCAGGCCACGACGGCCGTGGTGGTCCTTCTTGTGGACCTTCAGGTGCTCGGTGAGGTGGTTGATGCGCTCGGTGAGGAGCGCCACCTGCACCTCGGGCGACCCGGTGTCGGAGTCGTGGAGCCGGTAGTCGTCGATCGTTGCGGACTTGTCGGGCATGGACAGCGTTCGTCTCGCTGGAGCAGATGGGGACCGCGCCTCGACGTCTCGCCGAGGCTCGGGCATCGATCCTAGCAGCCGACCCGCCGGGCTACGGTCCGCCGAGTGGGCGAGGAGCTGCGCGTCACCCGCACCTGCCGCATCCCCCTCGACGAGCTCGAGTGGTCGTTCACCGCCTCGGGCGGGCCTGGCGGCCAGCACGCCAACACCGCCAACACCCGGGTGGAGCTGCGGTTCGACGTCGCCTCGTCGCCCTCGCTGGGGCCCCGCCAGCGGGCCCGCCTGCTCGAGCGACTGGGCCCGGTGGTGCGGGTGGTGGCGGCGGACGAGCGGTCGCAGCTCCGCAACCGTCAGCTCGCCCTCGAGCGGCTCGGGGCCCGCCTTGCCGAGGCGCTGCGCGAGACCCGCCCCCGGCGCCCGACGGCCCCTACGCAGAGCCAGCGAGAAGCCCGCCTGCAGGCCAAGCGCCGCCGCAGCGAGGTCAAGCGCCAGCGCACCCGCCCGGTCGCGGAGTGAGGGGCTGCCTAGCCGGCGGCTTCGCCGCCCCGGGCGGGGCCCCAACCCCGCCCTCCTCCGAGCGGCGGGGGCCCCCTGCCCCGCCG
>DATACM010000179.1:0-8425 GCA_036259055.1 Acidimicrobiales bacterium
CAGCGCGGCCAGCTCCCACCAGAACTCGAGGTCGAAGAGGTCGAGCGAGGTGGCGGCCGAGGCGGCGAACGCCACCACGATGGCCATCGAGATGAGGAGCATCATCCCGGGCTGGCGGCGGCGGGCCTCGTCCCACCCGCCGACCAGGAAGGGCCACCCTCCGTAGAGGAAGATGACCGTCCCCAGCACGGGCCCGACCAGCTCGATCCCGGGGAAGTCGAGGCGGTAGCCCAGCCAGTCCATGACCATCTCGGACGTGGCGACGACGGGAACGGTGAGGGCCAGGCTCCACCAGAAGCGCCGGCGGAACCCGGCCAGGTGGTGGCCGTGCCCGCCGCCGTGGCCCCCGTGGCCGGTGTGGGACGAGGTGTCCTGGTGATCCTGCGCCTCAGGGGTGTGGTGCTGGGGAGATTGGGGCTGCTCTGCGACCGTCGTCTCGTCCACGGTCCCTCCTCGTCGGCTCGGTCCGTGCCGGTTCGTACGGGCTACAACGCCGGACGGGGGGCGCGCATGCCGCTGACTAGCCTCTCCTCAGTCCGGCGCGGGGTGAGCGGCGCAAGGGAGGACGGGTGGCTGACCGCAGGATCGAGCACGTGGTCGTGCTCATGCTCGAGAACAGGTCCTTCGACCACCTCCTCGGCTTCCTCGACCATCCCCGGTCCGACTTCCCCCGGCTCACCCCGGGCGCCTACTCCAACCCGGTGGACCCCACCGACCCCACGTCGCGGCAGGTGCCGGTCAGCCCCGACGCCGGCTACTCGCTGCCGGTCGACCCACCGCACTCCCACAAGTCGGCGCTGGAGCAGCTGGGGGTCAGGGGCCTGGGCGAGCCGCGCATGAACGGCTTCGTCTCCGCCTACGAGCGCAAGGCGAGTGGCCACGAGGAGCGCCCGATCGTCCACTGGTGGCGGCTCGGGGGCCTCGTCGTCGTCATCGCCGCGTTGCTCGCCGGGCTCACCGCCAAGCTGGGCCGCTACCTCCGCCGGCTCTGGCCAGTGGTGTTCCTGGGAACCGCGGGCGGCCTCGGGTTCGTGCTGTGGCGGCAGCGCAAGAGGGTCAACCACGTCGATGTCGTCACCGGGGTGGGCCCCGAGATCATGCGCTGCCTGCCGCCCGACAAGATCCCCGTGCTCGGGACGCTCGCCCGGGAGTTCGCCGTCTGCACCCGATGGCACTCCTCGGTGCCGGGCGAGACCTGGCCCAACCGCAACTTCCTGCACGCCGCCACCTCCGACGGCTCGGTGGACATCGAGATCGGCCTGTACGACTCGCCGACGATCTTCGAGCGCATGGAGGGGAGCGGGGCCGACTGGCGGATCTACCACGACGGGCGAGCGCACGTGTGGGCCTTCGCCAACCTCTGGCACGGCCACCGCATGGCCAACTGGTTCGACTTCAAGCGGTTCGACGGCCACGTCGCCGCCGACGACCTCCCTGCCTACACCTTCATCGAGCCCAACCACACCGGGCCGAGGTCGAACAGCCAGCACCCGGGCAACAACGTCCATCCCCAGCCCGAGAGCACCGACTTCGAGCGGGGCGAGCAGCTCGTCGCATCGATCTACGAGAGCCTGCGGCGCAACCCGGCGGTGTTCGAAAAGACGCTCTTCCTGATCACCTACGACGAGTACGGCGGCCTCTTCGACCACGTGCCGCCGCCGCGGCGCGTGCCCGCCCCCGCGCCCTTGCGGAAGTCGCGCATCTCGCCCACGCGCCGCTTCGTCTCCTTCTTCATCGAACGCGAGGCGGTCCGGTTCAACTTCCGGATGCTCGGCGGCCGGGTGCCCACCATCGTCGTCTCGCCCTGGATCGAAGCGGGCACGATCGACGATCGGCTCTACGACCACACCAGCGTGATCGCCACCCTGCGGGACGTCTTCGCGCCGAACACCGCCCCGCTCAGCCGCCGCGACGCCGCCGCCGACACCTTCCACCACCTCGTCCGCGAGAGGTCGGAGCCGCGCCGGGGCGACGAGCTCCCCGACCTGTCCGCCCGGGTGGCGGGGGAGGAGCCCAGCCGTGAGCGCGAGGTGGCCCCTGGTCCTGCCGCCGCCCCGACGGAGGTCGGGCCGCACGAGGTCGGGGTCGGGACCGAGGACGAGTTCGCCCGCCAGCTCTCGCTCCTGGCCGACCGCGTGCGGGCCGAGCTCGCCCGTCGGCCGCCGCCGGCCGGTGGCGGCGCCGGCCGGCGCGACGTACCGGCCGGACCGGGCGAACCGGCGCCCCCACCCGGTCCGGACGCCGACGTAGTGGCCGCCTTCATGGCTCAGGCCGAGGCGCAGCGCGCCAGCGGAGGCTGAGGGGGCGCCCCGGGCTCGATCGGACGGATCGGGTTTGGCTAGCCTCGCGGCGCTCCAGATGCGCGTCCGTTCCGCCCCCACCGCGTTCGCGCTCCTCTCGGCTCTGGCCTTGGCGTCGGCCGGCTCTTGGCCCGCGCCCGCGGCGGGTGCCGAGGAGCGCGGGTGGGTCGTCGACAAGGTCCGCTTCGAGCCGGTGGGCGACGGCGGGGGGACGGTCACCGCCGAGGGCATCGGCACCTACCGGGGGGCCATCGAGGTCGTGCCGGGGGGCGGAGGGCTGGCCGTGATCAACGACGTCCCCGTCGAGGACTACGTCAAGGGGGTCGCCGAGGTCCCCCCCCAGTGGCCGGCGGCGGCCCAGCGGGCCCAGGCCATCGCCGCCCGCACGTACGCCCTTCACCAGAAGGCCAACGGCGTGGACAGCCCGGCGAAGGCGGCGGGCGCCGACATCTGCCCCACTCAGGACTGCCAGGTGTACATCGGGGTGGCCAGCGAGCAGCGCCCCAGCGGGGCCAACTGGGTGGCGGCGGTCAACGCCACCGCCGGCCAGGTCCTCCTCTCGGGCGGCAAGCCGATCCTGGCCCTGTACTCCTCGTCGAACGGGGGCCGCTCGTTGAGCGGCGGCAAGCCGTACCTCAGGGCGGTGAACGACCCCGACGACGCCCGCAGCGCCCTCAACCGCTGGAGCCATGCCGTCCCCCTACCGGCCCTCGTCCCGCTGCTCGGCGTCGCCCCGCCGTTCACCTTGGTGAACGTGGGCCGGGAGGGAGGAGCGGTGATGTTCACGGTGAGGGACCCGGCGGGCGTCCTGAGCCAGCGGAGCATGGCGCCCGAGGACTTCCGGGCGCGGGCCAACGGGGCCCTCGGCGCCCCCGCCGGGCTGCCCTCGGCGCTGCCGTCGCCCCGCTTCACCCTGAAGACGGCCGGTGACAAGGTCGTGTTCGAGGGTGGCGGTTGGGGTCACGGCGTGGGGATGAGCCAGCACGGCGCCTACGGCAAGGCCATGCGGGGGATGTCGGCGTCGGACATCCTGGCCGCCTACTACGGCGGCATCCGCCCGACCACCCTGGGGGCGGACCAGCTGCCGGCCACCATCCGGGTGGCGGTGGCCCTCGGTCGGGGAGGGGTCACCGTCTCGCCCGAGCGCCACTTCCGGGTGGTGTCGGGCTCCGGAGAGCCGCTGGGGCACCTCGAGGTGGGGCGCTGGCGGGTCGTGCCCGCCAAAGGAGGCGTGCGGGTCGTCCCACCGGAGGGCCGCGACCGCCCCCTGGCGGCCGAGGCGGCGGTGGTCGAGCCGCCCCCGCCCGGTCTCGACACCCCGCTCCTGCGGTTCGACCTGAGCGCCCCGGCGGTCGTGACCGTCCGCTACGTCACGCCGACCGGTCTGCCGGGGGCGCTTCCGCCCAAGGTGGTCGACGCCGGGGAGGTCGTCGAGCCGCTCCCCCGGCCTTCGACACGGGGTGACTACAGGGTGATGATCGAGGCGGACGGCGGCCCCGACCGCTTCCTCTCGGTTCCCCTGGTGCTCCGCGTCGAGGGGCCCGATCGGCTGCAGGTCCGCTTGGCGGGCGCCGGCCCGCCGCAGCGCGCCGGTTCGAGCCGGGCCCCTGTGGTCGCCCTCGCCGCCCTGCTCCTCGCGGCGACGACCTACGGCCAGGCGCGGGCCCGGGCGCGCCGCCGGGGGCGCGGGTGACGCCACCACCGGCGACCATCGCCGAGCTGGTCGCCCGCATGGAAGCCCTTCTCGCGCCTCTGGAGGAGCGGGCCGACCCCAACCGCTTCTTCCTCGCCACCTACATGCGGACGACGGTGGCGGTCGGCGAGGAGGTCCGGCATGGAGGCTTCCAGGACGCCGAGTGGGTCGAGCGCTGGGACGTGGCCTTCGCCAACCTCTACCTCGACGCCCTCGAGCAGTGGACGGCCGGTGAGGGGGCGCCGGGGCCGTGGGCCGTCGCCTTCGACGCGGCGGGCGAGGAGCACCTCCCGCCGCTGCGCCACGTCCTGTTGGGCATGAACGCCCACATCAACTACGACCTCCCGCAAGCTCTGCTGGCCGCCATCACCGACGAGGAGTTCGACGACGCCGCGCTGGTCGCCTCGCGGGCACAGGACCACGCCCGCATCGACCACGTCCTCGCCTCGCGCGTCGACGCCGAGGACAAGGAGCTGATCGAGGTCGAGCAACCGGGTGACCGGACGTGGCTCGACCGGTTGATGACGCCGTTCAACCAGGCGGGGACCAAGCGGTTCCTCAAGGAGGCCCGCCGCAAGGTGTGGGCCAACGCCCGCCTGATGTCGGCGGCACGCCGGCGGGGCCCCGACGCGTTGTCCGCCCGCCTGCGCGAGCTGGAAGAGCTGTCCCGTCAGCGGGTGGCCGACCTCAAGGTGCCGGGCCAGGTCCTCCTCAAGCTGGCGGTGAAGGGCTTCGGCGTCGAGCTGTCACCCTGACGGCCGTCAGCCGTCCCAGGACTCGATGACGTCGAGGTTGCGGTAGGACGGCGGGCCGTCGACGAGCTCGCTCATCGCCGCCGCGAAGGCTTGGGTCTCCGGCAGGTTGGAGTTCACCATGGCCTCCTCGTAGGAGGGGAACTCGGCGACGACCACGTAGCGGTTCGGGGTGTCCCGGTCGGCGCAGATCATCGAGCGGAGGTTCGTGCGCTTGCCCTCGGTCTCCCGGCGGAACTGCTCGCCAACTTCACGGATCTGATCGACGTTGGTGGTCGTGAACTCGACGAGCTGGATGAAGGTCATGTCCCCTCCGAGGTGGTCCGTCCGACGGTCTGGCTGACGGAGCCTAGCGGCGGGCCCTGTCACCGGAACCGGCGTGGGTAGGGTCTCTGTCCGTGCAGGCCCGGGCTCTTCTGGCGTCGGCGGCGCGTGCCGTCCTCGACGAGGGCCGGGCCCTGGCCGCCTCTGAGCTGGCGGCGCTGGCCCGGCTGCCCGACGAGTCGGTGCCGGCGCTGGCCGCCCTCGCCCACGACGTCCGCCTGGCCCGCTGCGGGCCGGTCGTCGAGGTGGAGGGCATCCTCTCCGCCCGCACCGGCGGTTGCCCCGAGGACTGTCACTTCTGCAGCCAGTCCGCTCGGTTCCCGACCCCGGTGAAGGCGTCGCCGATGCTCCCCCTCGACGAGGTCGTGGCCGCCGCCGAGGAGACGGCGCGCGTCGGCGCCTCCGAGTTCTGCATCGTCGCCGCCGTGCGCGGGCCCGACGAGCGCCTGCTCGAGCGCGTCCTGGAGGCCGTCGCCGCTGTGCGCGCTCGCACGGGCTTGAACGTGGCCGTCAGCCTGGGCATCCTCACCGCCGACCAGGCCCGGCTGTTGGCTGATGGTGGGGTCCACCGCTACAACCACAACCTGGAGACGGCGCGCTCGTTCTTCTCCCGTGTCGTGACGACCCACACGTGGGAGGAGCGCATGGAGACGTGCGTCCTCGTGCGCCGGGTCGGCATGGAGCTGTGCTGCGGCGCCATCGTGGGCATGGGGGAGAGCGACGAGCAGCGGGTCGAGCTGCTCGAGGACCTCCGCCGTGTCGACCCCGCCGAGGTGCCGGTCAACTTCCTCAACCCCCGCCCCGGCACGCCCCTCGCCGGTCGTCCTCTGGTCGAGCCGCTCGAGGCCATCCGCTGGATCGCCCTGTTCCGCCTCGCCCTGCCCGAGGTGGTCCTGCGCTACGCCGGCGGTCGCGAGGTCACCCTGCGCGAGCTGCAGGCGTTGGGCATGACCGCCGGCATCAACGCCCTCATCGTGGGCAACTACCTGACCACGCTGGGTCGCTCGGCGGAGCAGGACCTGCGCATGCTCGACGACCTGCGCATGCCCGTGGGGGTGCTGTCGAAGGTGCTGTGACCGCCCCCCGCGGCTGGTGCCCTGGGTGCGGGCGCCCTGCCTTCGAGTGCGGGGGGTGCCGGGGAGAGCTGGACCCGCCCCGGTACTGTCCGGCGTGCGGCCGTCGCCTGGCCGTCCGGGTCACCCCCACCCGTTGGAGCGCCCGCTGTCCCGAGCACGGCGTCCTCGACGATGACGAGCGGGAGCGCTGAGCGGCTCCCGCGTTGGGCAGGAGCCCGCCCGCGCTCCATCGAGGTCGGCGCATCCTCTCTCGCCAGCCGCGAATTTGGGTCCCCGGCAGTATCCTGGGGTCACCAGCTCGGGGCCACCATGGGAGGTGGAACATGGCCAAGGTACTGATGCTGACCGGCGACGCGGCGGAGGCACTCGAAGTGCTGTATCCCTACCAGCGCCTGCTGGAGGAAGGCTACGAGGTCGACATCGCGGCACCCAGCAAGAAGAAGCTGCAGTTCGTCGTCCACGATTTCGTCGAGGGCTACGACACCTACACCGAGAAGCCCGGCTACACCTGGCCCGCCGACGTGGCGTTCGCCGACGTCGACCCCGCCGACTACGTCGCCCTCGTGATCCCTGGCGGGCGGGCTCCCGAGTACATCCGCAACGACCCCGATTTCCAGCGCATCGTCCGCCACTTCTTCGGCGAGGAGAAGCCGGTCGCCCAGCTGTGCCATGCCGCGCTCGGGCTGGCCGCCAGCGGCGTCCTGAAGGGCCGCCGTACCGCGGCCTACCCGGCTCTGGCTCCCGACGTGGCCGCGGCCGGCGCCGAGTTCGTCGACGGTGCCGGCGTCGTGGACGGGGTGATGGTCTCGGCCCGGGCCTGGCCCGACCACCCGACGTGGATGCGGGAGTTCATGTCCATGCTCCGGAGCAAGGCGCCCGCCTGACACCGCTGATCAGCAGAGGACGCCTTTCACTCGAAGCGTCCTTCGTACATGTGAGCGAAGTCGCCCCAGCTCGTCCACCGCATGGGGTCGGCGTCCTCGTTGAGCTCACCAACGGCTACGCCAGGGCCGCGTGGGACGTCGGCCGGAGCAACGGTTCCTTCCAGCCGCGCGCGAATCAGGGTGAGGGCGTCGAACGCGTTCGGCACCGCGTTCGCAAGCACTGACGGAAGGACCATGAGGACGTTCCGTTCGGCGTCCACTACCTCGCATACTCGCCGCGTGGGTTCGCCGTCGAAGTCCTGCTTGTAGCCGGCGAAGACGGTCGCCTGGATGCGTTCGTCGTCGAGGAAGAGCGACGGAACGAGGCGTCCGAGCGCCTCGACCCCCGATGTCACCACGGGCGCATCGACCGCGGCCGCCCCGTTGTCCGGCGCCTCCTCATGGCGCGGCGGCGGCACCGGGCTGGCCGGCGTCACGTACCAGGTCACGAGGCCCTGGGATGGCGACGGGTGACCGGGCGACGGGTGGCCGACGATCATCAGCTC
Organism: Acidimicrobiales bacterium; assembly: GCA_036259055.1. GTDB lineage: Bacteria > Actinomycetota > Acidimicrobiia > Acidimicrobiales > AC-14 > DASZJY01. The sequence goes on from DATACM010000179.1 coordinate 7,575, forward strand.
GGGAGCGACGACGGTGCCGACGTACGGCAGAACACCCGCCGGGCCCCTCAGGCAGATCATGTGCGCTTTGGTGTACTTGATGCGGTCGAGGATGGCCTCGTCGACGGCGAAGACGTCGCCAAGCAGACGCTTCGTTCCGCACCCCGCGGCGACCACGACGGCACGTGCTTCGAGGGACACGATCTCCCCGGACGCCTTTGCCTGCACCCGGATCGTGTCACTGGCGTCGACGACCTCGCCGAGGAGGACGAGGGGCTCGAGACCGGTCGACAGCGCCGCGACCAACGCACGCTTGTCCACGTTGAAGCCCTGAACCCGGTAGACCGGTGCGAGCGGCTCGAACCGATCAGGAAGGCTGGAGGGGTCGATGCGCTCCGGACGGTACTGGTTGGCCTCCCACGCAGGCCGGAGCTGGTCCACCACTGCGCCGGGAGCGAGAAGAAACGAGCGATCCTCACCGTAAAAGGGCACCCCGACGCGCCGGAGGTACGGGAGTGTGAGCTCGTGCAGCTCCCTCAGTAGGGCACCGGTCACGAGGCCGGTGCCGCTGTTCAGCAAGCCGTGCGAATGAAGCGTCTGGCCGCTGCCGAGATCGGCGTCGGTGATGAGGACCCACCCGTACCCGGCTGAGGTCAGCTCACGCAGGACGACGATCCCTGAAGGCCTCCTCCCACCACCGCGACGTCCACTGGACGCGACGCCGCCTGGCGCGGGGTGGTCACGGAGGCACCGAGCGCCGGCCTACCGTCCTGCGATGTAGCTCTCCCGCAGGACGTTCCTTTCGAGCTGCACCTCGTCGAGGCGGTTCTTCACGACGTCTCCGATGCTCACGATGCCGACCAGTCGCTCGC
>DATACM010000180.1:0-1781 GCA_036259055.1 Acidimicrobiales bacterium
CTAGGGGCGGACGAACTCGAGGCGCATCGAGCCGGACTCCGGGAGGACGATCGTCGTGCCGCGGTCGACCGACCACGAGCCGGGGACCAGGAAGAAGCGGGAGCTCGAGCGCAGGAGGAGCTTGAGGCCGTCGTAGCGGAACCGGTAGGCGGAGTCGGGCTCGTCGAAGCGGGTCTCGGTCACGCCGGGCTGGTCGATCTGCAGGCGCTTGTCGCTGTAGACGACGACGCCGGGCCGGAAGGCCAGCTGGTCGGCGACGAACTCTCCAAGCTCGCGCCCCTTGATGTCGGCGTAGTTGGCCACCTCCCAGACCAAGCCGGCCATGACGAGCAGCGACACGAGGATCACGGTCAGCGGCGCCACCGGAGCTGGTCCCGACGGGTTGTCCTTCGACGTCGGCGGCCCGGCGCGCCGCCGCCGGTCGATCAGCACCGCGTAGCTCACCGCTCCGAGGCCGGCGACGAGGCAGAGCGGCGTCAACAGGAGCACCGTGTCGGTCGGCGTCTCGTCGTTGTAGAGCACGACGCCCGCGACGAAGGCAACGGCCCCGCCGGCGGCCAGCGCACCCTCGAGCCAGGGCCAGAGCGGGAGCTCCGGCTGCCGCTCCAGCCGCCCGGAGACGACGCGGTGGGCCCACAAGAGGAGCAGGGAGACGAGGAGGACCTCGGCGAGGGGCACGTACACGGAGGAGACGCTCTGGAGGAGATAGTCCTGGGTCGAGAAGTCGAAGAGCGTCACGTCGAGCCCGAGGTAGTTCGCCTGGGCGTTCGCCCGTGCCCAGCCGAAGTAGAAGAGGAGCGCGGTGAGCAACGCCGTCGGCCCGACGACCGCGCCCACGCTCTGCACCGCCTTGAGGACCGTCGCCTCCCCGCCGCCGTGCGGCGCGTCGCCGGCGGGCCCGGCCACCGTCACCGCCTCGTCGTCGTCGTCGTGGCCCTCGTCGTCGTGACCCTCGACGTCGTGGTCGAGGAGGTGGACGTCGTCGTCGCCGGGACGCAGTCGAGGGGGATGCGCTGGCCCAGGTAGACCTCGAACGCCCACACCAGGAGCTCATGGGCCCTGCACGTCTCGTCGAACTCGCCTCCTGGGGCCAGGGCGCGCAACAGGACCCGGGCCTGTTGGAGCTCTCCCCGGGCTGTCGCCACCCGGCCCAGGCAGCCGTTGCCCGCGCCCCGGAAGAGGGCGGCGTACGCCGCCCCGCCCTTGGCTGACCCACGGCCGAGTGAGCGCAGGTCCCGGCCGATCTGGTCGAGCAGGGGCTGGCACCGGCCGCTGGCGAACCCCGCCTCGAGCAGGCGGAACCAACGCTGCACCGCGTTGTGGAGGTCGTCCGGGATGATGGGGCCGGGCGGCCCCGGTGGGCGCCTCGGCGGGCGGTTGGCGCCCGTGTTCGGCGTCGTCGGGTCCGTCGTCGGCTCGTTCGTCACCGCGGTCGTCGTCTCGCCGGGGCCGGCGGTCTCGTCCCCCGCCCCGCCGCAGGCGGTCAGGCCGACCAGGAAAGCGGTCAGCCCGGCGGTCAGGAGCGTCCGCGGTCGCCTCACCGGGCTCACCGTAGATCGACGCCCGGGCGAACGCCCGGCCGCTTGCATCACAGCCGGTCGGTTTGGTTGTATCGTTAGCAGTCAGAGGATGAGAGTGCCAACGACCGGAGTCCGAACGGACCGGGACGGAGGAGCAACCACATGCCCAAGTTGATCGCCTTCGAAGAGACCGCCCGCCGGGCCCTCGAGAGCGGCATGAACCAGCTGGCCGACGCGGTACGGGTGACCCTCGGCCCCAAG
>DATACM010000181.1:0-11753 GCA_036259055.1 Acidimicrobiales bacterium
TCCCCGGCCCCGCCATCTGGGCGGTGAGGGCGTCGCAGGTGGCGACGGCGATCCTCGTCACAGCTCCTCGGCCAGCTTGGGCTCGAGACGGCGGAAGAGCAGCCCGCCGACGACGAGGGCCACGGCGGCGGTGCCCACCAGGTAGGCGATGTCGACCAGGGGGGGGAAGCGCAGGTGGTAGAGGCAGTCCCGGTAGGCCTCCACGAACCGCACCATCGGGTTGAGACCGTACAAGGTACGGACGGGCAGGTCCCACCCCAGGACGGTCGCCTCGGTGGGCACCACGTCGATGGGATAGACGACCGGCGTGGCGTAGAACCAGAACTGCAGCAGGACGCCCACCAGGTGCTCGACGTCGCGGAAGTAGACGTTCAGCACCGAGAGGCCCAGCCCCAGGCCCGTGACGAACAGGGACTGGATGAGCATGAGGAGCAGCACCGGCACGAGCCAGGGCACGACGAAGTTCCCGGCGATGACCAGGATCACCGAGAGGACCGTCAGCTCGATCAGGAGGGACACCACCCAGGAGGCGACGTTGGAGACGACCAGCACCTGCCGGGGGAAGTACACCTTCTTGATCAGGTTGGAGTTGCCGATCAGCGCCGCCATCGAGCCGGTAATGCCGTTGGAGAGGAAGTTCCACGGCAACAGGCCGATGACGAGGGCCAGGGCGAACGACTTGAGGCCGCTGGGATCGCCCTCCGGGAAGGTGAGCTTGAAGAAGAACCGGAAGACCACCGAGAAGATGACGACGGTCGCCAGCGGGTTCAGGAGCGACCACGACCACCCGAGGATCGAGCGCTTGTACTTGCCGCGCAGCTCCCGCAGCGTGAGGTTCATGAACAGCTCGCGCGAGCCGGTCACCGCCGACAAGGGGGTCACGCCGCCAGCCTTACACTACGCCGGGGGGCTCCGCCGGCCCCCAAACCTCACGGGCGATCGTGCGCGGGGCCGGACCGCAGGAAGAGCGACTCGACGGCGACGGCACCCGCCGGCATCAGGAGGGCGGTGGCGGGCAGCAGGTAGCGGTACTCGAAGGCGACGGTGGCCGCCGCCACCACCAGGAGGAGGAACGCCGAGCCGGCCAGGACCAGGCACGCGCCTCGCCGGTGCGCCGACATCGGGCGTCGCCGGCTGAAGCAGGCGACGACGGTCACGGCCAGGGCGGCGGCGAGGACGAAGCCGGGGGTGTAGCCGAACCGCTGGTAGGCGCCGAGGGCGCGGATCGGCGATCGGTGGGGTTCGGGCGGAAGGTGGTCGATGTCGGGGTACCGGACGCCGCTCTCGAAGCTCCGGCCCGCCTTGCTCACGTGGAGCCGGGGCGGATCGGTCCGAGGCCGGAACTGCCAGGCCTCGATCGGCGGGTCGGCCGCCGTCGTCGTGCGACCGGCTCCCAGGTAGCGGCCCAGGTCGCCGAGGACGCTGCGGGCGTAGTCGGCGGGCTGGCCGAGGATCACCCGGCGGGCGAAGGCGAGGGCGACGTCGTCGGCGGTGCGCGCCGGGAGCCGCCCGTCGAGCCCCTGGGGCGCGGGCACCGGGAGGTTGTAGAACGGCGACGCCAGGTCCCACGTGTAGAAGTTGCGAGGGCCGCGCTGGCCGACCGGCCGGGGGTCGCACAGCGGTCGCTCTGCCGGAGGGACCCTCAGGCGGTCGCACTCGGCGAGGGGTGCCACCCGCCCGTAGAGCCACCGCCCGTCGTACCCCTGCAGCCGGAACCGGCCGTGGTCGGAGTGGAACCACACCGCGTAGGCGCCCAGCGGAGCCGCCACCGCCACCCCGAAGGCGGCCAGGCCTCGCCATCCCCAGCGCCGGGCCACGCCGAGAGCCAGGCAGGGGAGGACCGCCACCAGCCCGGTCGTCCGGGTGAGCGCGGCACCCGCCAGGAGGGCGCCGCCCCCGGCGCAAGCGGCCACCGACGGGCGGTCGGCGACCACCAGCACGGCCAGGGCGGCGAACAGTAGGCACTCGAACAGGGTCTCGGCGAGGACGAACCGCTCGAGGCTGACCTGGTAGGCGTCCAGCAGCACGGGGACGGCGGCGACCGCGGCCAGCCGCCGGCTCGCTCCCAGGCGCTGGGAGAGCGCGTAGACGCCGGCGCCGAGCCCCAGCCCCAGCAGGTGCTGGAGGGCGGTGACCACCCGCAGGTCGTCGGTCCACCAGAGGAGCCGGAGCAGCGCTGAGTAGCCGAACGGATGGAACAGGCTCGGCCGGAACGCCTCGGCGCTGGCCAGGTAGTCGTGCGAGTCGCCTGTGAAGAGCAGCGCCGGCGACGTCGCCCAAGCCGCCGCCGCCCGCAGCACGGCACCGGCCGCCAGCACGACGACCAGAGGACGATGGCGCGCCAGCACCGCCCGTACACCGGCGCCGCTCAAGGCTGCAGCTCCGGCAGACTGGCGCCGTGCGGCTGTCGGTCGTGACCATGACCAGGAACTCGGGCGGCCACCTCGGTTGGTGGCTTGGGCGGGTCCGCCGCTATGCCGACGAGGTCGTGGTCGCCGTCGACCGCAGCAGCACCGACGACACCTACGACGTGGCCCGCGTCGGGGCCGACCAGGTGCACGTCCTCGAGCTGCCGGGCTACAGCGAGCCCTCCAAGGACTGGCTGGTCGAGCAGGCCCACGGCGACTGGGTGCTGATGCTTGACGACGACGAGGCCCTGCCCCACGACGCCGACCAGCTCCTTCCTCCGCTGCTCGAGGACCGGCGCTTCACCCACTACCTGCTGCCCGTGCGATGGGTCGTGCGCGCTCCCGGCGGGGGGCTGGCATGGCTGCGCCAGTTCCCGTGGCACGGCCCCCGCTGGGTGCGGCTGGCCCGCAACCTCGGGGGTCTCGTGCGGGTGCTGCCCCTGATGCACGCCGTGCCCGAGGTGGCGGGTGAGGGCTGCGCCCTGCCCCCCGAGGGGGCGGTGGGCTTGTACCACCTCGACCTCCTGTGGCACGACCGTCTCACACGGGAGGCCAAGGTCGCCCGGTACCGGGCTGCCGCTGGCCAGGTCCGCTCGACCGGCGAGGAGCACTACCTCTACGAGGACTACGCCAGCACGCTCGCCTTCGTTCCGCTGCCGCCCGGGGAGGACTTCCCGCTCGAGCGGGCGCCGAGCCCCTCGTCGGCGGGCGTCCCCGCCGACGTCCCGTTCGTGAGCCTGGCCGACCTGGAGCGGCACGCCCGCGACATCGGAGACGACCCGCCGATCTGGTCGGTCGAGTGGACGGGCCACGACACGCCGCCCCGCCTGCCCGCCAACCGGGGCCGCGTGGTGCGAGTGGGCGTCCGCAACTCGAGCGACGCCACGTGGCGTAGCCCGGGGACCCGCCACGGGAGGGTGGCGCTGAGCTATCGCTGGGAGTCGGAGGCTTGGGGCCTGGAGGTGCCGGTGGGGGACGTCACCGTGCTCGAGCGGGCGCTGGCCCCCGGCGAGGCGGCGGAGCTGGTGGGGGGGTTGTGGACCCCCCGCCAGCCCGGTCGCTACACCCTCACGTGGGACATGGTGTGCGAGGACGTCGCCTGGTTCTCTGCCCGGGGAGCGGCGACGCTCAGCGTGCCGGTGGAGGTCGTCGACGACGGGCCGCGACCCACCGCGCCGCACTTCCCCGGGCCGGTGCACGCCGACCAGGCCGCCACCCCCGCGCCCACCCCGTCGGGGCACGTGGTGGCCATCCCCCCGGTGCGGGTGCTCGACACGCGCGACGGCACCGGCGTGCTGGAGGCCCGCGAGGGACGGGTCCCCGCCGACGGCGTGGTCGTCCTGCGCCTGGCGGGCGTCGCCGGGGTCCCCGAGGACGCCGTCGGGGTCTTCGCCACCGTGAGCGTCCTCGACGCCGCCTACAACGGCTTCCTCACCGCCTACCCCACCGACGGCACCGCCGGCCACGCCTTCCCCCACGTGCACTTCGCCGACGACCGCCGCCCGGTGTCCGCCACCGTGCTGTCGGGCCTCGGCCGGGGCCGGGGCCACGGGCGGCTCAGCCTGCACCTCTCGGGCGGCCCGCCCGGCGCCGGCGCCCACCTCCTCGTGGACCTGGCCGGCTACCTGCTGGCGGACTGAGCACGCAGGCGGGAGACGGTCTTGCGGGCGACCTCGGTCGCGCCTCCCTCCCGGTAGGTCGTCCGCACCTGCGCGACCTGCTGGCGGAGACGGAGGGCACCGGCGGCGCCGGGCCGCGCCCGGCGGGCGGCCACCAAGTCGGGCGCCCGACGAGGGGCGCGGCAGAACTCCAGCAGGGGGCGCAGCGCCGCCGACCAGGTGAGCCGCTTTGCCACTTCGGCCGATCGCGACCGGCAGGTGGCGGCCAAGCCCTCGTCGTCGAGAAGGCGCAACAGGGCGTCGGCCAGGGCCTCGGCGTCGCCGGCGGGGACGGTGAGCCCGAACCCCTCCGTCTCGATGAGGGCGGCGAAGCTGTCGCCCTGGGTGGCGACCACGGGGAGCGACGCCCAGAGGTAGTCGAGGACCCGGGTGCGGAACGAGAAGGCGGTCTCGAGGTGGCGGTGGTGCGTGCTCACGCCCACGTCCGCTTCGAGCAGGTAGTTCTGGCGGTCCTCGTACTCGACCCATCCCTCGTTGAAGAACACGTGGGTGCCGTCGAGCCCGAGGGCGACGGCCAGCTCGCGGGCGGCGACGGCCATGCGCATCTCGGGGACGGCGGGGTTTGGATGGCGGAGGCCGAGGAAGAACAGGCGGACGTCGGGCCGCCGGTGGCGGATGCGGTCGACGGCGTGGAGCAGGGACAGGGGGTCGAGCCAGTTGTAGATCCCGCCGCCCCAGAGCAGGACCTTGTCGTCGGGACCGATGCCCGGCACCACCCCGCGGAGGGTGGGGCGGCTGTGCACGGGCGGGGCGTCGGGCAGCCCGAACGGCACCACCGCGACGAGGGAGCGGAGGGTCTGGTCGTCGTCGTAGGTGTCCGGGTTGATGCGGCCGAGGGCGGCGAGGTGCCCGAGCCAGAAGTCCCGCTGCTTGGGGGAGGCGCAGAGGAAGAGGTCGCCGCGGGAGAGCTGGGCGTTCAGGGCGGTGGTGCACTCGTCCACCACCTGGGCCCGGTCCTCGCCGTCCTTGGCCTGCTCCAGCTGCTCGAGGTGGAAAGGGTTGTAGACGTCGACGACGAGCACCTTGGTGCTGTCCGCGAGCCAGGGGCAGGCGTGCATCAGGAGCCCCCCGACCACGACCACGTCGCACCACTGCTCGAGGGAGCGGAGCTGCTCCTCCTCCACCGACCGGCACCGGAACCGGGGGTGGTCAACCGTGCACTCGCGCAAGGTCGCCAGCTCGACGTCGTGCTCGGCCGACAGCGCGTCGGCCACGGCCCAGGCGCGGATGGCCGTCCCGGCCATGCGGGCGGTGAGCGGCTCCTCGGTGGCGACGAGGACGCGCCGCCGGCCGCCGAAGGCCTCGTCGATGCCCAGGGCGGCGACCAGAGCTCGGTAGCCCGAGAGGAACCGCTCGTCGCCGAACGCCGGCTCCAGCGGGTCGCGGAACAGGGGGAGGAGCTCGGCGTCGCCCCGGCGGCGGGCGGCCTGGATGCGGCGACGGTCCTCGGCCAGCCCGGGCAGGTGGTCGACGAAGGCGTCGACGGCGTACGCCCCCGCCAGCGTCTCCCGGGACACCTCGGCCCGGGCGGAGGAATCCTCAGCTGCGCCGCGGGCCAGGTCGAGCGCGCCCGGGTCGTCGCCCCCGCGCGCCAGCCCGCGCCGGACCGCCAGCGCCAGGGCACCGGGGAGGGCACGCCCGAGCGCGTCGTCGCCGTGGTTCTTGTAGAGGGTGAAGAGGGCGTTGCGCTCGAGCAGGTAGTGCTCGTGCCAGCTGCCGTACCCCTTCATCGACGCGTGGTGGCGGTGGTACGCGACCGACCGGGGGACGTAGCGCACCCGGTGGCCGAGGAGGTTGAGCCGCCACCCCAGGTCGACGTCTTCGTAGAACATGAAGTAGCGCTCGTCGAAGCCGCCGACGTCGTCCCAGACGTCGGCCCGCACGAACATCGCCGCGCCGGTGGCGAACAGCACGTCGCGGGGCTCGTCGTAGGCGGGGTGGTCGGGCCGGCCCACCTCCCGCTTGTAGCCCATGCCGAACCAGGTGAGGCCGCCGTCGACATAGTCGACCGTTCGCCCCTCCCAGTCGAGGACCTTGCTGGCCACCGAGGCCACCGACAGGCTCTGCTCGAAGGCGGCCACCGCCTCGGCGATCCAGCGCCGGTCGGGACGGGCGTCGTTGTTGATGAGCCCGAGGTACTCACCCGACGCCCTTGACGCACCGAGGTTGCAGCCTCCGGCGAAGCCGAGGTTCCGCCGCGACTCGACGATCGTCGCCCTCGGAACGGCGTCGCCGATGCGGTCGGCGCTGCCGTCGCCCGAGGCGTTGTCGACGACGATCAGCTCGAGTCTCTCGGGCGGCCAGTCCACCTCCTCGAAGGCCTCCAGGCAGGCGACGGTGTCGGAGGCCCCGCGGTAGTTGACGACGACGACCGAGACGACCCCCGCACGGCGCGGTCGGCGGCGCCCCGCCCGCCGCCCGCTCACCGGGGAGATCGGGGCGTCGTGCGCTCGGCGGAGGGGACGGCGAGCTCGCCCCGCCCGCCGTCGTCGCCGTCCGCCTCGGCGCCGCCGAGCAGGGCGCGCAGCCGCTGGCCGGAGACGCCGTGGGTGTGCCCGATGCGATGGTGGAGCCGGGAGAGCCCCTCGGCCACCGCGAACGAGCGGGCCGAGACCGTCGTCTCCACCTCCCGCGCCAGCGCCTCGTACCGCTGCGAAACCCGGGCCAGCTGCGCCTCCAGCTCGGCGATCCTCGCCCACAGTGCCCGGTTCTCCACCTCGACGTCTCGTAGCCGCAGGGCCCAGTCCTCGGCGCGGCGGTGCGCGGCGGCGGTCTCGTGCTGCTGCTCCAGCACCCGCAGGTAGAGGGCCACGCGGTTCTGCTCCATCCGGGCCAAGAGGGGGTTGTCCACGTAGGGGGCGAGGGCGGCGTCGACCTCGGCGGCGTAAGGAGCGTCCTCGGCGTAGAGCACGCCCAAGCCGAAGATGCACGGGATCGTCCGGAACCGGAGTTCGGTGCGCTCGGCGAGGAAGTCCTCGATGGCGGTGAGGACGCCGTTGGCCGGGCCTCCCTCGTCGCGGGCCCAGGCGAACTCCCCCTCGCCGCGGAAGCCGTCCACCACCAGACCCGGACACCCGACGGTCACGCCTCGTTCGTAGTCGTAGGGATGGACCGCCTCCGGCGGCAGGCTCCCGGGGTCGTAGTACATGTCCCGCCGGCCCGCCGGCCAGCCCACGTCGTGGAGGAAGAGCAGCGGGTGGCGGTCGCCCTTGCGACCGTCGATGGCCCGCAGCTCGACCGAGAGCGTGTGGTAGTTGTGGTCGCCGTCGACGAGGTAGACGTCGGCCGTCTCCAGGTCGTCGAGGACGTCGGCGCTGCGAGCGCGCAGCAGCTCACCGGACGGCGAGGTCTCGATCATCCGCACGAGCGCGTCCGACGGCGCCGGGTCGATGCAGCGAACAGTGGCGCCGCGGGCCTCCGCCCAGGCGAGGAGCTCGGAGGTGAAGGTGCCCCCCTCGCCGCCGATCTCGACCACCGACCGGGCGCCGACGATGTCGAGGCACTGCAGGATCAGCTCGCGGAACTCGGCGAGGGAGTAGAGCAGGAGACCGCTCACGGGTGGGTCGATTCTGCCACCTGCCCCGTCGCCGTCGCCAACACCCTGCTGGGTTAGCTTGGCACGAGTGGCAATCGACGAGGTCGAGGCGCTGGGCGACGCGTGCAACGACGCCCGCCTGCTCGAAGCCGAGCAGCTGCTGGCCCAAGGCTCGTTCAACGTGCTTTCGCTCGACGTGTTCGACACGCTGGTCTGGCGGACCGTTCCCGAGCCCGTCGACGCCTTCGTGCTGTTCGGCCGCCACCTCCTCGACCGCGGTGAGCTGCGTGGGCACACCGCGCCCGAGCTGTTCGCCCGGCTGCGCGAGCGGGCCGAGATCCGCGCTCGCCGCAAGGTGTCCGACGCGGGGAAGGTCCCGGAGGTCCGCCTGGAAGGCATCTACCGGGAGATGTCCGCCCACCTGTTCTCGGTGCCGCTCGCCGCCCTGCCCGAGCGCGAGGTTGCCTTCGAGAGGGCGATCACCTTCCCCGACCTCGAGGTCGTGAGACTGGCCCACACCGCCCAGGCCAAGCTGGGCGTCCGCCTGGTGCTCGTCTCCGACACCTACTTCTCGGCCGCCGAGATCCGCCGCATGCTCGACCGGGAGCCGTTCGACGAACTGCGGATCGACGACGTCTTCACGTCCAGCCAGTACGGCGTGGGCAAGGGCTCGGGCCTCTACCGGGTCGTGCTCGAACAGCTCGGCGTCGACCCGAGCGAGGTGCTGCACATCGGCGACAACGCCGACGCCGACCTGGAGTGCGCCCGCCGCGAGGGCATCCGCACCGTGCACTTCGACAAGCAGCCGGGCTCGCTGGGAAAGGTGCTCGAGGCCGAGGGGCTCCTGCGCACCGACCACCGCCAGCGGCAGAAGCCGACCCTCGACCCCGAGCACGGCGACTGGGGGCTGACCGCCCTCCGGGCCAAGGCGGTGAGCCAGCTCGAGGGTGCCGAGGCGCCGATGAACCCCTACTGGCGCTTCGGGGCCAGCGTGCTCGGCCCGGTGTTCGCCGGCTTCGCCGAATGGGTGCACGAGCGGGCCCAAGAGGAGGGCGTCGAGGTCGTCTGGTGCCTCATGCGGGAGGGCGAGTTCCTGTCCCGGCTCCTGAACGGCGCCCGTGGCTACCTCCGCTCGCCGGTGCGGGCCGAGACGCTGTGGCTCTCCCGTCAGGTGTGCTCCCGCGCCGCCATCTTCGAGGCCAGCCTGTCCGAGCTGGAGACGTTCCTCGACCGCGAGGTGCGCCCGACCGTCGGCCAGCTCTGCGACACGCTCGGCGTCTCCCTGAGCCAGCTGCCCGACCTCCAGGGCGACGCCGACAGTCGCCTCGACGACCCCGAGCTGGCCGCCCGAACGCTCCGCCGGATGGCCGAGCAACCTCAGGTGCGGGCGTCGATCCTCGCCGGCGCCGCTTCGCTGCGCGGCCGCCTGGTCGACTACGTGGTCAAGACGTTGGGCCCCGACACCGCCCGAGCCGTCGTCGTCGACCTCGGGTGGGGGTGCACCATCCAGGTCAACCTCGACGCCGCCCTGGCCAGCTCCGGGTCGTCCCTGTCGACGCTGGGCCTGTACCTGCTCACCAACGAGGGCGCGCTCGAGCGCACGCTCGACGGCGTGGAGTCCGACGGCTTCCTCGCCAGCGCCGGCTTCCCCGATCACGCCTCTTGGATCACGAGGAGCCCGGAGATCCTCGAGCAGGTCTGCATGCACGACGAGGGCACGCTCGTCGACTTCACCGACGACGCCGAGCCGCTGCTCCGCCCGACGCCCCAGAGCCCGACGCAGATGCTGCAGCGGTCGGCGGTGCAGCGGGGCATCCTCGCCTTCCAGCGGGAGTGGGGCCGGTACCGGCCGACCCTCCCTCCGGCGGCTCGCCGGCTGGGCGACCGGGCGCGCGCCCAGCTGGCCCGCATGGTCACCCGGTTCGTCGTCTCCCCGACCACCGAGGAGGTGGCCCTGTTCGGCGACTGGGTGCACGACCAGAACTTCGGCTCGGCGGGCGCCGCCACCGTCGTTCAGGAGAGCATGGCCGCGGCGATGCAGTACCTGACCCCCCGGCAGCTGCTGGAGCTGCCCATGCACCGGGTCTACTGGCCGTTCGCCATGGCCGCCATGCACAACCCCCAGCTGGCGCTGGCCACCGGGGCGGTCTTCGACCGCACCCTTCCGGTCGAGGCCTTCGAGGCCACCCAGCCGTGCTCGGTCCGCGTCTTCGTGGACGCCGGCGGAGGGTTCGACGAGGCGGTGCGCAAGCCGGCCGGGCCCAACGTCAACGGCCTGTGCTTCGTGCGGGCCGAGGTCACGGCCGCGTCGGTGCGCGGCGTGATGCTCCGTTTCTCCGACGAGCCCGGGGTCCTGCGCCTCGACCGGCTCACCCTGTCGTTCAGCGTGCGGGGACGGTCTGCTCCGCACGTCGTGGACGTGGCGGTGCCCGAGGGGTTCGACCAGCTCCAGTTCCGCAACGGCGTCCTGCTCGCCGACAACGTCCTGCTCGCGTCCCGGGCGGCGCCCGAGGTCGTGTACCGCTGTCCCCCCGACCTGGCCCTGGCCGCGTACCGGGTCGAGGTGGAGGCGGCCTTTGCATGGATGACGACGCCCCGGCTGCGGGGCCGGCGGGCGGGGAACGTCGAGACGGTGGTGCAACTGGCGCGCAAGGTGACCGGAAAGGCGAGGAACGTCTGGTTGTCGTCGGGCCAGGAGGCCAGTGAGCGCTTTCGTCCCCGGGAGTGACGAAGACGACCGAGAACGCCATCACCGTCGACGGGGTGACGAAGCGCTTCCGCCTGTACCACGAGCGGAACCTGTCGTTGAAGTCGACGCTCCTCCGCCGGGGCCGGGCCAGCTACGAGGAGTTCTGGGCGTTGCGCGGCGTGTCGCTCACGGTGCCGAAGGGCACCGCCATGGGCCTCATCGGCGAGAACGGGTCGGGCAAGAGCACGCTGCTCAAGTGCATGGCCCGGATCTTGCGGCCCGACTCGGGCCGGATCGCGACGGAGGGCAAGGTCTCCGCGCTGCTCGAGCTGGGGGCGGGCTTCCACCACGAGCTCTCCGGCCGGGAGAACGTCTACCTGAACGGCTCGATCCTCGGCCTCAGCAAGAAGGAGCTCGACCGCAAGTTCGACGACATCGTGCAGTTCGCGGGCTTGGACCGGTTCATCGACACGCCTGTCAAGAACTACTCGTCGGGGATGTACCTGCGACTGGGGTTCTCCGTCGCCATCAACGTCAACCCCGACGTGCTGTTGGTGGACGAAGTCCTGGCCGTCGGCGACGAGAACTTCCAGCGCCGCTGCCGGGACAAGTTCACCGAGCTTCGGGCTCAAGGCAAGACGGTCGTGCTGGTCTCCCATGCCCTCGAGTCGATCCGGGAGCTGTGCGACGCCGCCGCCTGGCTGGAGGCGGGCCACCTGCGGGCGGTCGGCGATGTCGACGAGGTGGTCGACCACTACCTCCACGTGGTCGACGAGGCGGCTGCCGACCGGGCGCGGGCGGGACCGCCGACGGGCGATGGCGGTGGGAACGTGATCGCCCACATCGACCTGCTGGACCAGAAGGGAGAGCCGACGCGGGAGGCGCTCACGAGCGACGCCGTGACCCTTCGCTTCCACTACGAGCTGGACGGGAAGGTGCGCCGCCCCGTGTTCGCCATGGCCATCCACACCGTCGACGGCGTCGAGGTCACCGCCGCCGACACCACCCAGCTCCCCCTCGCCCCCATGCCAGACGGTCGGGGCCACGTCGACTTCCAGGTCGACTCGCTCCCCCTCCTGCCGGGGACCTACGACGTCAGCGCCATCCTCTCCGACCAGGAGTCGGGCTCGGTCCTCGACGCCCATCACCGGGCCTTCCGCTTCGTCGTCGACGCCGGCGCCCCCACGGTTTCGTCCCGAGGGATCGTCGACGTCGGCGGGACGTGGCAGGTCCACCCCTGGGTGCCCTCCGGGAAGGGCGCCGGCACCAGCGGCTGAGCAGGCGCGGCCCGCCGCCCCGCGCTCACGCCGCCCTCGGTGGGTCGTGGGCCCCACGGGGATGTCGGGGGTCGTGGGGCGGAACGAAGGCCCGCTTGCCCCGTCCCTCCACCAGCGCCCAGCCGTCGAGGGTCTTGAGGTCGTGGTGGTGGGGACAGAGGCGAT
>DATACM010000182.1:0-5779 GCA_036259055.1 Acidimicrobiales bacterium
TCCGTCTACCCTCACGCTGATGGGGCGACCACGCACGCCGAAGGGCCGCGCCCGCGAGACGGTCCGGCGCCTGGCCGAGGAGTACCCCGAGGCCATCTGCGCCCTCGACCATCACGATCCCTTCCAGCTGCTGGTGGCGACGATCCTGTCGGCCCAGACCACCGACGAGCGGGTGAACGTGGTCACCCCTTCGGTCTTCGCCCTCTGGCCCACGCCCGCCGACCTGGCCGCCGCCGACCCGGGCGAGGTGGAGGAGCGCATCAAGAGCATCGGGCTGTTCCGGTCCAAGGCCCGGGCCCTGGTGGCGATGGCCGCCGCCCTCGTCGAGCGCTTCGGCGGCGAGGTCCCCACCGCCATGGAGGACCTGGTGACCCTGCCCGGGGTCGGCCGCAAGACCGCCAACGTCGTGCGCAGTGTGGGGTTCGGGCTGCCGGGCCTGCCGGTCGACACCCACGTCGGCCGCCTGGCCCGGCGCCTGGGCCTCAGCGACGCCGCGGACGCCGAGAAGGTCGAGGCCGACCTGGACGCCCTGGTGCCGCCGGCCGAGGGGGGCCGGTTGAGCCTTCGCCTCATCCTGCACGGCCGGCGGGTGTGCCTGGCCCGCCGCCCCCGCTGCCCCGACTGCGTCCTCGCCGACTTCTGCCCGTCGTCGACCGCTCCCGAGCGGCGCCCCCGTGAGCGGACGGCCCCCTAAGCGAGGTGGGGGGTCGAGGCCGCCCCCGGTGGGAACAACGCGGCAAGGGACGGCGTTACCATGGCTGAGGGACCAGGTTCCCGCCACCTGGGTCCCGAGGCGGTCGACGGGTTCCGCCGCCCGGGCCGCCCGCTGACGGCGCCCTTCGGGGCGCCGTCAGTCGCGTCCGGGGGCCGGTCAGCGCAGCGCGTCGGTGAGGGCGCTGAGCCGCCGGACCGCCTCGTTGAGCGACCTCTCCACCTCGAACAGCTCCTGGGACACGCTCCTCGCGCCGGCGCGGCCGATGACCGTGTCGGCTTCCGTGCCCGCCGACTCCTCGGCCAGCGCGGCGATCCGCCGGGCCACGTCCTCCAGGGTGGCGGTCATGGACGAGAGCTCGGGGCCCGGCCCGCTGGAGGAGGGCATGCGGCCCGGTCTATCAGGAGCGGGGCCGCACACGGTCACCGGTAGCATCGGGTGGGTGCTGACCCGGCTCGACCTGCGCGGCGCTGCCGACGACCTGCGGGAACGCCTGCCCCGGCCGACGTCGCCGGGTCCCGGGCCGGTCGAGGCGGTACGGGAGATCCTCGCCCAGGTCCGGGAGCGGGGGGACACGGCGCTGCGCGAGCTCACCCAGCGCCTCGACGGCGTCGCCGTGGACGACCTGCGGGTGCCCCAGGGCGAGCTCGAGGCGGCCCTGGCCGCCACACCGCCGGCGCTCCGGGACGCCCTCGAGGCGGCTCGCGACGCCGTCGCCGCCTTCCACCGCCATCAGGTGCGGGTCGACGAGCGGGTCGAGATCGAGGGCGTGGTCGTGCGTGAGCTGCGCCGTCCCGTCGACCGGGCGGGGATCTACGCGCCTGGAGGCCGGGCCCGTTATCCCTCGACCGTGCTCATGTGCGCCGTCCCCGCCCGGGTGGCGGGCGTCGGCGAGCTGGTCCTGTGCGTCCCTCCGGAGGCGGACGGCCGGGTGGCAGGGCCCACGCTGGCGGCGGCCGCCCTCGCCGGCGTCGACGAGGTGTACCGCTGCGGGGGAGCCCAGGCGGTGGCGGCCATGGCCTACGGCACCCAGACGGTGCGCCCCGTCGACGTGATCGTGGGCCCCGGGAACGTCTACGTGGCGCTGGCCAAGCGGGAGGTGGCGGCGTCCGGCCTGGTCGGGATCCCCGCCGGCTTCGCCGGCCCTTCGGAGGTCGTGGTGGTGGCGGACGAGACCACGCCGGTCGAGCTGGCCGCCATCGACGTCGTGGTGCAGGCCGAGCACGGCCCCGACGGGCTGGCCTGGCTGGTCACGTGGTCGGACGAGGTGGCGTCGGCCGTCGCCGAGGCGGTGGCCCGCATCGTCGCCGAGTCGCCCCGCCGGGGCGACCTGGAGGCCACCCTCTCCGGCGGCGGCTACGCGGCGGTCGTCGACGGCCCCGAGCAGGCGGTGGCGGTGGCCAATGCCATCGCCCCCGAGCACCTCGAGCTCATGTGCGAAGGCGCCGAGGACCTCCTGCCCCTCGTCCGCCACGCCGGGGCGGTGTTCTACGGCATCTCCGCTCCTGCCTCGGTGGGGGACTACATCGCCGGGCCCAGTCACGTGCTGCCCACCAACGGCTCGGCCCGGTTCTCGAGCGGCCTGCGCGTCGACGACTTCGTCCGCCACGTCCACGCCGTCACCCTGGACGAGGCCGCCCTCGCCCGAGTCGCGCCCCACGTGGCCGCCCTGGCCGAAGCCGAGGGCCTGCCCGCCCATGCCCAGTCGGTGCTCGTCCGGGGCGCGGTGGCCCCGCGGACCTCGTGAGCGCCCCCTCCGTCCGGGAGGACCTGGCCGGGCTCGAGGCGTACCACTCCCCCCAGGTGGCGGTGGAGGTCCGGCTCAACACCAACGAGTCGCCCTACCCGCCCCCGGCGGCCTGGCGTGACGCCTTCCTCGAGGAGCTGCGCTCCCTCCCCCTGCACCGCTACCCCGACCGGTCGGCCCGGAGCCTGCGCAAGGCCTTGGGCGAGCTGCACGGCGTCGGCCCCGAGCAGGTCTTCGCCGCCAACGGGTCCAACGAGGTGCTCCAGGCCCTGTGCCTGGCGTACGGCGGACGGGGGCGGACGGTTGCCGTGTTCGAGCCGACCTACGCGCTGCACAGCCACATCGCCCGCGTCACCGGAACCGAGGTGGCGGTCGGCGAGCGGCATCCCGACTTCACCCTCGACCTCGACGAGGTGCGCCGGGTGGTGGGCGCCACTGCCCCGGCGATCTTGTTCCTGTGCTCGCCCAACAACCCCACCGGCACCGTCGACCGCAGGGAGGACACCGAGGCGGTCGTGGCCGCCGCCCCTGGGCTGGTGGTGGTGGACGAGGCCTACGGGCAGTTCGCCCCCCGGTCCTCGGTCGGCGACGTCACCGAGGACGGCCCCCTCGTCGTGGTCCGCACCTTCTCCAAGACCTGGGCGCTGGCCGGCCTCCGGCTGGGCTACTGCGTGGGCCCCGCTCCGGTGGTGGCCGCCCTCGAGGCGGTGACCCTGCCCTACCACCTGGACACGGCCAAGCAGGCGGCCGGCCGGCTCGCCCTGCGCTATGTCGCCGAGATGGAGGCACGGGTGACCGCCCTCGTCGCCGAGCGGGAGCGTCTGGCCGGGGCCCTGGCCGCCCTCCCCGTCGAGGTCTGGCCGTCGGGCGCCAACTTCCTCCTCTTCCGCCCCCGCCACCGCGACGGCGACGCGGTGTGGCAGGCACTCGTCGACCGGTCGGTGCTCGTGCGCAACTGCGCCTCCTGGCCCCGCCTGGCCGGGTGCCTGCGGGTCACCGTCGGCCGCCCCGACGAGGACGACGCCTTCCTGGCCGCCCTCACCGAGGTGCTGTCCTGATAAGCCGCCGCGCCACCCGCTCCCGGGTCACCAAGGAGACCGAGGTCCACATCGACCTCGACCTCGACGGCCGCGGCGACGCCACCGTCGACACGGGGCTCCCGTTCTTCGACCACATGCTCGCCCAGCTGGGCAAGCACGGCGGCTTCGACCTCGACCTGCGGGCCAGGGGGGACCTGGAGGTCGATGCCCACCACACCGTCGAGGACGTGGGCATCGCCCTGGGCGAGTGCCTGGCCGAGGCGCTGGGCGACAAGGTCGGGGTGCGGAGGTTCGCCTCGATCTCCCTTCCCCTCGACGAGGCCCTGATGGAGGTGGCGCTCGACCTCTCGGGCCGCCCGTTCCTTCACTACGAGGTGGAGCCGGGCCGCGAGCCGCTGGGCACGCCCCCGTTCGACCCCCAGCTGGCGGAGGAGTTCTGGCGGGCGTTCACCACCACCGCCGGCGTCACCCTGCACCTGCGCATGCGCAGCGGCAAGAACCCCCACCACGTCCTGGAGGCCTCGTTCAAGGGCGTGGCCCGGGCGTTGCACGACGCCGTGCGGGTCGAGGGCTCGTCGGTCCCCTCCACCAAGGGCCGGCTGTGAGTTTCGCCTCGCAACCGCCGGCCGCCGAACGCCGCCGTAGGCGGCCTCAACGGCTGGCGGGTCCCGGTCGGCGTAGCCGACCGCAAGAAGAACAGCGCGGAGGACGGCCGGCTTTGCCGGACGGCCGGAGCACGACCCAGCTCGCCGAGCAACCTCTGGTTGCGAGGCGAAGATGATCGCGGTGCTGGACTACGGGATCGGGAACCTGCGCTCGGCCCAGAAGGCGCTCGAGCGGGTGGGGGCCGACGCCCGCCTGACCGCCGACCCCGCCGACGTGGCCACCGCCGACGGGGTGGTGCTGCCCGGCGTCGGAGCGTTCGGGCGGTGCATGCAGGCCCTCCGGGCGGCGGGGCTCGAGGGGCCGGCCCGGGACGCCATCGAGCGCAGCGTGCCCTTCCTCGGCATCTGCGTGGGCATGCAGATGCTCTACGAGGGCTCCGACGAGGACCCCGAGACGCCGGGCATGGGCGTGCTCGGGGGCTGGGTCCGGCGCCTGCCCGACGGCGTCAAGCGGCCGCAGATGCAGTGGAACCGTCTCGACCGCCGGGCCGACTCCCCGCTCCTGGCCGGCCTGGGCGACCCCGCTTGGGTGTACTTCGTGCACTCCTTCGCCCCCGAGCCCACGCCCGAGGTGGTGGCGACCTGTGACTACGGCGGGCCGGTGGTGGCGGCGGTCCAGCGGCGGACGCTGTGGGCCACCCAGTTCCACCCCGAGAAGTCGAGTGCCGCCGGGCTTCGGCTGCTGGCCAACTTCATGGCCGCCGCCGGCGGACCCGGCTGACGCCCGCGCCGCCGGGGTGGATCTCTACCCGGCCATCGACCTGCGGGCGGGCCGGTGCGTTCGGCTCTACCAGGGCGACTACGGGCGGGAGACGGCGTACGGCACCGATCCGGTGACGGTGGCCCGGTCGTTCGCCGCCGCCGGCGCCCGCTGGATCCACGTCGTCGACCTCGACGCCGCCCGCACGGGCGTCCCTGAGAACGCCGACGCCATCGCGGCGATCGCCCGGGCGGTGGCTCCGGCCGTCGGGGTGCAGGCGGGGGGCGGGGTCCGCGACCAGACCACCGCCGAGACACTGTGGGCGGCGGGCGTCAGCAGGGTCGTTCTGGGCACCGCCGCGGTCGAGAACCCCGCCCTGGTGCGGGAGCTGGCGGCCGAGCACCCGGTCGTGGTGGGCGTCGACGTCCGGGACGGCGACGTGGCCGTCCGGGGGTGGACCGAGGGCTCGGGCCGCCGGCTGGTCGACGTGCTGGCCGGCTTCGACGGCGCCGGGCTGGCGGCGGTGGTCGTCACCGAGATCGCCCGCGACGGCACCCTCGCCGGCCCCGACCTCGAGCTGTTCGCCACCGCGCTGGAGGCCACCGCAACCGACGTCATCGCCTCCGGCGGCGTCGGCTCGCTGGCCGACCTGGAGGCGCTGGCCAGCCTGGAGGCGGGCGGCCGCCGCCTGGCCGGCGCCATCGTGGGCAAGGCCCTCTACGAGGGCGTCTTCACCGTGGAGGAGGCGGTCGCCGCGTGCGCAGCGTCCGGGTGATCCCCTGCCTCGACGTGGACGCCGGGCGGGTGGTGAAAGGCGTCCGCTTCGTCGACCTGGTCGACGCCGGCGACCCGGTGGAGCTGGCCGCCCGCTACGACGCCGAGGGCGCCGACGAGCTCGTCTTCCTCGACATCACC
>DATACM010000183.1:0-3864 GCA_036259055.1 Acidimicrobiales bacterium
CCGCACGCTCGCTCGCCGCTCGCTCCCCCTCCTCAGCTACCAGACGGTTTTCTCGGGGCTTTACGTTGCGCAGCGCTCCTGTGTTCACGGCGGCCGCAACGGGGCCTGACGGCCCGGCGTCCGCCCGCGGCAGCGCTGCTGTAGCGCGCCCGCATCGCGGTGGCCCGCAAACTCCTCAGGCTCCGTCTACTTCGGCCTGCGCGACCTCGAGATGCGTTGCCTGGCCAGGCGGCCTGAACACCCCAGTCACGGTCCGGACGCGAGTGCACCGATTCCCCTGTGCGCAGGGGAGTGGGGGCACGCCTCGACAGAGGAAGAGCGGCACGCCGCGCTGTCTTTCTTGTTTCTTTCGCACTTGCCTAGGGAATCGGTGAGGGCATGGGGGCCGAGTCTTGGGTCTGGTTCCTTCTCGCTCTCGCCATCGTGGGCCTGATTGTGGGTGCCGTTGCTCGGGTCCTCGTCCCGGGGCCTACGCCCCTGGGGATCCTGGGCACGATCGGCGTCGGCATCGCCGGTGCCTTCATCGGGGGAATCCTCGGCAGGTTGCTGTTCGGTCCGCATTTGACGCAGGGCTGGAACTTCGTGCTTTCGGTGCTCGGAGCGGCGTTGGTGGTCGCGCTGGTCAGCGGCCCAGGGCGGACCTACTACTACGCCCGCCGTCCACCACGACGAGTCGTCTCTGATGTGGCCTATGACGACGAGATCGTGGTCGAGGAGCCCGCCCGACCGTACCGAGGGGTGCGCCGTCGGCGTCGCCGGTTCTTCTGAGCCGTCCGGTCCGTCACAGTCGAACAGGACTGCAATTCATCCGTCAGGGGGACGAGACGGGCGTCGCGCTCGTGTCGACGAGGTCGTAGGCAGCGCTGTTGTCCCGCCGTAGAGGCGGGTGCAGGTCGCGACCCCGTGTCGCTCGCCAGCCTGATGGGACCACCCATTCGCCAGTGGCATGGGACCACTTCCGGGCTCCGATCAGCGTCGGCGACGGGATGATCGCGGGGTCGGTGGCAGCAGGTCAAGGGCTTGCAGTCCGGGCTTCTGGCGGTGCCGGTAGGACTGCCCTTCGATGACGAGCTCGTAGGCCGCCGACTGCAGGCGGTCGATGGCTGACTGTGCCAATAGGGGGTCGGCCATGAGACCCAGCCACTCGACGGGTTCGCGGTTGGAAGTGACCACCGTGGCCCCGGCGCGATGGCGCTCGACGATCAGCTCATAGACGTCGGTGGTGTCCATGGCGTCGAGCGGCTGAAGGGCGAAGTCGTCGATGATCAACAGATCGACCCGCAGCAGCTTGCGCATCTCGGCGTCGTGGCTGTTGTCGAGGCGACTGGCCCGCAGCCGCCGCAGCATGCGGTCGCAACGCTCGAAGTGCACGCTGTAGCGGCGGCGGACCGCGGCGTGGCCCAAGGCCGTGGCCAGGAACGTCTTGCCCACCCCCACGGGGCCCATGATCACGACGTTGTGGGCGCCGTCGACGAAGCGCAGCGAGCACAGCTCCGACCACGTCTGACGATCGAAGGTGACCTCGGCGGTGTCGTCCCAGTTCTCCAGGCACATGGTGGGATCCAACCCGGCGGCCTTGGCCCGCGCCATGGCGCTGGAGGTCTCCCGTCGGGTGACCTCGTCGGCCAGCACCAGCTCCAAGAACTCGGCGTGGCCCATGCCCCCGGTGCGGGCCAGGGCCAGGCGCTCCGGCAGTGTGTCGAGCACCTTGCCCAGCTTCACCCGCCGCAGCAGCGCCTTGAGCTCGGGCGAGACGGTGGGGGCGGGGGCGTTCATCGAGCGGCCTCGGCGGCGAGGTCGTCCGAGCGCCCACGGACGGCGAAGTCCTCGGGCTCGCGGGCGAAGCGGGTGACCGCCACGGTCTCGGGCGTCGGAGGTGTGGTCTGCGTCTCCGTCGCCCGCTCCAGCATGCGGCCGACGAGCGGCACGCTCACCGCCTCGGCCTCGAGCGCTCGGGCACAGGCAGCGTCGACCCGTTCGGGTCCCCACTTCCGCACCAGGCCCAACAGGGCGTAGACCTGGCGCATCTTGGTCCATGGGAGCGGAATGTCGAGCAGGGCCGTCGCGTACGCGCCGATGGAGGGGCCGTGGCCGGCGGCGATGCGGCGGAGGTGTTCGATGTCCCGCATGGCGTAGGGCGCCTTGTCCACGGGCAGGTCGGCGGCATCGGTGCGGCGTCCTCCGGCCGGGGCCCGGGGGTGCACCTTGACGAGCACGCCCCGGTGGAAGACCTTGAGCACCAGCCGGTCGGCGCGTGCCTCCACCCGCTCGCCGATGAGGTTGCCGGGCACCGAGTAGAGGGCCTTGGCCACCTCGATGTGGTGGTCGCGGTGGACCTTGGGGCGGGCGTAGATGGGCACGTCGTAGGGCGTTCCAGGAGCGGGGAGGAGGTGCGGAGCCTCCTCGGTGGCGAACAGCTCTGCCGGCCGGCACTGGGTGGTGCCGTGGATGCGGCGGCCCGCCTTGTCCCGACACCAGACCTCCGCCCGGCGTTGGGCGTCGTCGAGGTCGACGAAGCGCTCGCCGGCCAAGAAGGAGGCCCGAACGTAGGCCACCGCCCGCTCCACGCGGGGCTTGTCCTGGGGCTTGCGCACCCGGGCCGGGTCGATGGCGAAGCCGCGGGCCTGGGCGTACTCGACGAAGGCCTGATTGAAGCGAGGCTCGAGGGGGTTGGCCTTGTCGACGATCGCCCCCAGGTTGTCGGGGATCACGGTGCGGAAGACGCCTCCGAAGAAGGCCCACGCCGCCTCGAAGCCGGCGATGCTCGCCTCGGTCGTCTGGGCGAAGGTGAGCCACACGAAGCAGTGCCGGCTGAGGCAGGCGGTGAAGATCAGCGCGTGGACCGCCCGGATGCGGTCGGCGGCGGGGTCGTAGAGCGAGCCCATGCGTCCGAAATCGACCTGGCACTCGTCCCCCGGCGCACCGTCGGCCACCCGCACCGTGGGGCCTCGTCCCCGATGGTGGCCACAGACTTCGAGGGCGTAACGGTGCAGGGTTCGCTGAGGCACCGCCACGCCCTGGCGGGCTAGCAGGTCGTGGCACTTGACCACGGTGATCCCGCCGTCGAGCCACGCCTTGATCTGGTCGTGGTTGGCCACCAGCAGTCGCCACGCCTGCCCGTGGCCGTCGGTGCGGTGCGGTCGCACCGCCTCCACCACCGAACCGATGAACGCCTCGTCGAGGCGGTCCTCGGTCGCCTCACGGCTCAGACCGAGCGCCTTGGCCGCCTCGACGTACCGGCGCACCGTCTTGCGGTCCAACCCGGCCAGCCGCTCCACCGTTCGCAGCCCTTCGCCCCGCAGCCACAGCCGCAGGACCTCGCGTACTTCAAACACGCGCACCTCCCGGAACGCCATCGCCGCCTCCTGGCCCGCTCGACCGATGGCGGCGAGTTCACCGGCAGCGGGGCCGCTGCTGGTGGATCCCCGGGTGGTCCCATTACTGGCGAAGGGGTGGTCCCATGCTCCTGGCGAAACTCAGCTCAAGGTGGTCCCATGCTGCTGGCGGGCGACAACCCGAAAAGCGGATCCCGGCGGCGCGAGTTCGAGCACTGCGGAGATTTTGACGATGGCGCGGCCCGGGGAGACCCTCGCCCGGCTGTCACGCGCTCGCTCGCCGCCGCATCACACGGCTCCGGTGAGGCGTCCCGAGAATGGAACTGCTGCGGGACGTCTCTGACCCCGGTGCAGACGAGGCCGCTCGCCGAGGGCCGTGTCGCAACGCAGATGACCCCGGGGTTGGCGGGACGCCTTCGACATGTAGCCAGTAGGTTTTCGCTCGTCGATGAGCACGGCGTACCACTTCGTCACCGAATGGCGGGTCACAGCGACCGTCGACGAGGTGAAGGCGGTGCTGAACGACGGC
>DATACM010000184.1:0-3532 GCA_036259055.1 Acidimicrobiales bacterium
ACGCCGTGTTGGAGGTCTTCGCCGACACCGACACCCACACCCGGGTGGTGAGCCTGGCCGTCTCCGACATGCCCACCTCGGGCAAGCCCGACGACCTGCTGGCCGCCGCCGGCATCGACGCCGACCACATCGCCGCCGCCGTCAGGTCACTGGTGAGCAGCGGTGGCGGGCCCCGCCCCGACTACGAGCCCCAGCAGGTGCCGGTCAACGTCTACGAGACCCACGGGGCGCTGGTCCTCGTGGCGCCGCTGCCCGGTGTGATGGCCGACGACGTGGAGGTCACGATCGAGGACGGCCAGGTCCTCATCGAGGCGGAGATGCGCACCCCCGCGGAGAAGGGGTACCTGCTGCACGAGTGGCACTACGGGCCCTTCCGGCGCACGGTCGACATCCCCGCCGGCTTCGGCGGGAACGCGGCCGCCAGCTTCGGCAACGGCCAGCTGGCCGTCCGCCTCGAGCGCAGCGACACGCCGGTGTCGGGGAAGGTCGTCGTCCACCCCGACTGATGCGGGTCGGTCCGGTCAGTCCTGGTCCGGGCCTTCCCCCCAGGGCTTCTGCGGAGGGTCGGCGTCGGTGCAGCCTCGTCTTACCTCGCCGGCGCGGGAACGACCCCTGAGCGGGCTCGGGCGACGCCGCCCTGGCGCCGCCGCTTGGGTGGTGGCCCTGCTGGCCGGCCGCAACGTGGGAGAGATATGGCTCCCTGGGGCTGCCTACGTCCCGACCAACGTGGCGGCTGGCGTCGTGCTCGTGGCCCTGGCCAGATGGAGCGGGGCCTCCTGGGACGACCTGGGGCTCGACCGACGCCATCTCCGCCGCGGGGCGGCCGTCGGCGCAGCCGCTGCCTCCGTGGCCGTCGCCGGCATGCTCCTCGCCGCCGCCCTCCCGCCGACCCGAGGCCTCTTCGACGACGAGCGCGTGCCCGCCGACGCCAGCGGCTGGGAGCGGCTCTACCAGACGGCGCTGCGCATCCCCGTCGGCACCGCCGCCTTCGAGGAGCTCGCCTTCCGAGGCGTGCTCCTGGCTGCACTGCGCCAGCGGCTGTCGCTCCGAGCGGCGGTGGCCGTCGACAGCGCGCTGTTCGGTCTCTGGCACATCGTGCCCACCCTGGCCACCGCCAGGGCGAACGGGATCGTCGGGGTGGGCCGGGTCGGCCTGGTGATCGGCTCGGTCGTGGCCACGGCCGTCGGCGGCGCCGTGTTCTGCGCCCTGCGGCTGCGAGGCCGCCACCTCCTCGCCCCGGCGATGCTCCACGTCGCCTTCAACGACACCGGCTACATCCTCGCCTGGTGGCTCCGGCACTGACGGAGGTGGGCCGCTCGCCCTGGGTCCTCGCCGTCCACGGTGGCGCCGGCGACGGGATCGCCCGGTTGCCCCTCGACCGGTGGCAGGCGGCGGAGCGCGAGCTGGCGGCCGCCCTGGGCGCCGGGGCCGAGGTGCTCCGCCGGGAAGGGAGCGCGCTCGACGCCGTCGTCGCCGCCGTCACCGTCCTCGAGGACGCCCCTTCGTTCAACGCCGGGCGCGGCTCGGTCCTGACCCTCGCCGCCACCGTCGAGACCGACGCCGCCGTCGCCGACGGGCACCGGCGGCGGGCGGGCGCCGTCGCCGCCTGCCGTGGTGTGCGCAACCCGGTCGAGGCGGCACGTGCGGTGATGCAGCAGACGGACCACGTCCTGGTGGTAGGCGATGTTGTCGCCGAGATGGCCGAGCGTTGGGGTCTGGCGCTCGAGAGCGACGAGTGGTTCGTCACCACCGAGGCCCGCCAACAGCTGCGGCGGCTACATGAGAGGGCGGCGGTGACTCCGCAGGGGGAGACGGTCGGCGCGGTCGCCCGTGACGTCGGCGGCCACCTGGCGGCCGCCACCTCCACGGGCGGGCGGGTAGGCCAGCTCCCGGGACGGGTCGGCGACTCGCCGGTGGTCGGAGCGGGCATCTGGGCCGACGACGAGACGTGCGCGGTGTCGGCGACCGGGCACGGCGAGGCGTTCCTGCTGACGGCGTTCGCCCACGAGGTCGATGCCCGCGTGCGGCTGTCCGGCGCTGGCGTCGCCGCTGCCTGCCAGGAAGCTCTCGAAACGGTCTCGGCCCGGGGAGGCCGCGGCGGGTGCGTCGCCGTCGACCCCGCCGGCAATGTGGCCATGCCGTTCACATCCGCAGCCATGTTCCGGGGCTGGACCGACGCCTCCGGCCAGATCGTGACCGGCGTGTTGGCCGAGTAACGCGCCGATACCGCAGCCGGTGTACTCCGGCCGAACGACGCCGAGCAGCTCCCGCACCTGTACCTTCCGACTCGTGGGCGCTCAGCTCCGCCGATCCCGATGGAGTCGGAGCCAGTGGTCCGACGTCGCCCTGGCGGCGGCTGCGTTCGCCATCAGCGCCAGCGTGCTGACGACCCACCAGCAGTGGTCGCCCGGACCGGTGGCCTGGGCGCTGGTCGCCGTCCATGTCGTGCCCGTCGCCTTCCGGCGGACCGCTCCTCGAGCCGCCTTCGCCGTCAGCGTGGCGGCGGGCGCCGTCTACCTGGCGCTCGGGTGGCCGATGGTCGGGCTGGGCCTGGCCGCCCTGATCATGACCTACTCGTTGGCTGCGTACACCTCTCGCAAGGACTCGCTCGTCGGGCTCGCCGCGGTCGAGGTCGTGCTGACGGCCTCGGCCCTGATCGACGCCGACGATCCCCAGGTCGACACCCTCATCGGCAACCTGATCATCGTCGGCGCCGCCTGGGTCCTCGGCGACGGCGCCCGGCGGCGGCGGGAGGACGCGGTGGCCGAGCAGCAGCGCCTGGCCGCCCAGGCGGTTGCCGACGAGCGGTTGCGCATCGCTCGGGAGCTCCACGACGTGGTCGCCCACAGCATGAGCGTCATCGCCGTGCAGGCCGG
This sequence comes from Acidimicrobiales bacterium, assembly GCA_036259055.1. Taxonomy (GTDB): domain Bacteria; phylum Actinomycetota; class Acidimicrobiia; order Acidimicrobiales; family AC-14; genus DASZJY01. Next base: position 2,877 of record DATACM010000184.1, read on the forward strand.
CACCGGCCGTGTGGTGATCGACGACGACGTCGACCACGCCCGCCGGGCGCTGGTCTCGATCGAGGAGACCAGCAAGCGGGCCCTGGACGAGATGCGCCGGCTGCTCGGAGTCCTGCGGGCGGACACGTCCGACCCCGCCGCCCTGGCCCCCGTTCCCACCCTGGACGACCTCGACCGGCTGGTCGCCTATGCCGTCGAGGGCGGGAACCCGGTCGACGTCTCGGTCGAGGGCGACCGGCGGTCGGCCCCGGCGGGGTTCGAGCTGGCCGCCTACCGGGTCCTCCAGGAGGCCCTGACCAACGTGCGCCGCCACGCCGCCGGGGCGCCGGCCCGGGTGCACGTCGCCTTCGAGCCGAGCCACCTGGTGGTGGAGGTGGAGAACCCGCTGGCCCGCGGCCAGCCGGCGGCGAGCGGCGGAGCGGGGCACGGGCTCCTCGGCATGCGCGAGCGGGTGTCCCTCTACGGCGGGACGTTCGAAGCCGGTCCCCGTCCGAACGGGACGTTCAGGGTGAGCGCCCGCATCCCCTATGAGAACGAGGGCCGGTGACCATCCGGGTCGCGGTGGCGGACGACCAGCCCCTCGTGCTGGAGGGGTTGGCCACCATCGTCAGCCGGGCGTCCGACCTGGAGCTGGTCGGCCAGGCGGCGAACGGCGA
>DATACM010000185.1:0-4525 GCA_036259055.1 Acidimicrobiales bacterium
CCGGCGCCGCAGCCGGACGGGGGTGGCGCCGAGAGGCGATGAGGCGCCCCTCCTCCACCGCGTCGGCGATGATGCGGCACATCAGGGTGCCCGCCCGGATGGCGTCGTCGTTGCCGGGGATGACGTACTGGATGAGGTCGGGGTCGCAGTTGGTGTCGACGACGGCCACGATCGGCAGCCCGAGCTTGTTGGCCTCGGTGACGGCGATGTGCTCCTTCTTGGTGTCGATCACGAAGATGGCGTCGGGCATGCGGGTCAGGTTGCGGATACCGCCCAGGTTGCGCTGGAGCTTCTCCAGCTCCCGGCTGAGGATGAGCGCCTCCTTCTTCGGCATGGCCTCGAAGTCGCCCGCCTCCTTCATGCGCTCGTACTCCTGCATCTTCTTGACCCGGGCGCTGATCGTCTGGAAGTTGGTGAGCATCCCGCCGAGCCACCGCTCGTTGACGTAGGGCATGCCCACCCGCTGGGCGGCGGAGGCGATGGCGTCCTGCGTCTGCTTCTTGGTACCGATGAACAGGATGATCCCGCCGTCGGCGACGAGGTCGCGCACGAACGTGTAGGCGGTGTCGATGCGCTGGAGGGTCTGGTTCAGATCGATGATGTAGATCCCGTTGCGCTCGCCGAAGATGAAGCGCTTCATCTTCGGGTTCCAGCGCCGGGTCTGGTGGCCGAAGTGCATCCCGGCCTCCAGCAGCTGCTTCATGGTGACGACGGCCATGCGGCTCCTCCCATCGGTTCGTGTCGCCTGGCGCCGCGCTCCTGCCGTAGCGACCGTGGGTCTGCGCACAGGCGTGGATGTCCCCGAGCGGTGGTGCCGGGGGCGTCCCGGAGTTTATCGCCGCCGCCGCCGCTGCCCCGTCGGGCCGGGTGCCGCCGCGCCCGTCACCATCCCGAAGCGGCGGTGAGGTCGTTCTCGGGGGCTTCCCGAAGCGACACGAGGAGCTCCCCACCGGGACCGGTGGCGACCCCGCTCACCCGCCCGGGCGGGTCGAGGACGTCGCCGGTGCCGGCACTACCGGCACCCGCCACCAGCAGGCGGCCGTCGTGGAGGGGGAGGGCGAACCGCCCGCCCGGCCCCGGCCCGGCCGGCCCGCCCCGCACCGCCGCCCCGTCGCTGGCGACCCGCCACTGGCCCCGCCCGGTGGCGTCGAGCAGCGCCATCCCACCCAGACGGTGGGCGACCAGGACCCTGCCTCCCCCCGCGTCCAGGGGCACCACCTCGGGCGAGCCCGCCCCCTCGAGGCGCGCCCGCCAGCGCTCCTGCCCCGAGTCGGTGGCCACCGCATGAGCGGCCAGGTCCCCGGCGACGACCACCGCCATGGGGGGCTCACCGTCGACGGCGAGCAGCGCCGGCGCGCTGAGCCCGCCCGGGGGCAGTGGGGCGGTCCAGCGCTCCTCGCCGGTAGCCGGGTCGACCCCCACCATGCCCGCCGCCCGCCGCGGCTCGACCGCCCAGCTGGCGACGACCACCTGGGGGCTCCCGGCCGCCGGGCCCAGCGCCGGGCCGGGAAGGCGTCGCCGCCAGACCACCCTTCCAGTGGCCGGGTCGAGAGCGACGAGCGAGCCCTCCCAGGTCGTCGTCACGACCTGGGTACCGGCCACCACCGGTGTGTTGGCCCGCTCCCCCAGCCGGGCCTCCCAGCGCACCGCCCCGGTGCCCCGGTCGAAGGCGACCACCCCCTCCTCGGCGGGGACGAGCACGGCGTCGGGGGTGAGCCGGGGCGCCACGTCGCGCAGCCGCAGCCGGTCGGCGGTCCAGCGTACGTTGCCGCCCCGGTCGAGCAGGACGACGTGGGAGTGCCCGTAGGTGACGGCGACCCCGGCGTGGTCGGCCGCGGGCATGCCCACGTACGACGGCGGCGGGGCCACCCACCGCCAAGCCGGTCGCAGCCAGAGCGGGCCGGCCGGGGCCGCGCTCTCCCCGGCGGCGGTCCGGGCCGGCGGGGCGCCGGCCTCGCTCCCGCGGCAGGCGGTGAGCAGGGCGCCGAGGGTGAGGCCGACCAGGGCGAGGGCGGGGGACGGGAGGGGGCGGTGGCGCGTCACGGGCGGGCGGTCTCCTTCTTGGTGGGCTTGCCGGGGAGGGCGTCGGTGATGCGGCGGTCGACGTAGGTGGCGCCGAACCAGACGGCCAGGGCGAGGGCGTCCTCGGACGCGGTGATCGTCTCGGTGACGGCGGCGTCGACGAGCATGTCGCCGAGGGTCTGGCACGTGGGTGCCATGCCGGCCAGGGCCAGCGCCACCTCCCGCCTCGCCTCCGGCGAGCCGGGGAGCGCCGAGTGCTGGCCGAAGACGCCTCCCGGAGAGGTGAGGACGATGTTGTCCGCCCCCTCCAGGCGGGTGTGGCGCGCCGGGGCGACGAGGTCGCCCTGGGCGCCGATCGAGGTCACCCTGACGCCTGGTGGCAGTGGCGTGCGCTTCAAGCGGTCGACGAAGGAGGACGACTCGGACAGCTGCTCGACCGCCACCCCGCGTAGCGCGGCGTTGTCGGAGCGCACGCCGTCGACGGCCGTCTCGGCCAGCTCTCCCACCCCGGTGCGGCCGACCAGGGTGACGCCGCTGGTCAGCTCGGAGCCGGTGTGGGGCGTGCCCAAGGTGACGAGGGCATTGATAGGCGGAAGGGTCGGGTCGCCCGGATCGGTCTCGGTGGCGAGCGCCTGGCGGGCCACGACGCCACCGTGAGAGTGGGCGATTATGTCGATGGGGACGCCCGGGTGCTCGCGCTCCAACCGCTCGAGGAGGCGTCGCAGTCGCCGGGCGGACTCCCGGATGTCCTGGGAGGTGTCCCGCCCGGAATAGGGGGACTCCGCCGTCGTCTGCCCCTGCTCGCCGCTGTAGGAGAAGCGCACGACGTCGGCGCCGGCGTAGCCGAGCGACGCGGTGTCGAGGTCGTCGACGGGCGACCCGCCCGGGGCGCCGGTGGAGTCGAGGCCGCCCACGGTGACGGCGATGTGCCGTTGCCCGAGGCGGGGCGCGACCACCTCGGCCGGCGTGCACCGCTTCCTCTGAGCCCACCAGTCGGCGCCCGCCCGTGCCACCCGGGCGAGGCCCACCGCCGGGTTGACGTCCCAGGCGTAGTTGAAGAGGGCCACGACCTCGGCGTAGGTGTCGACGACCTCGTCCCACGCCGCCTCCAGCGGGCGGGCGGCGACCTCCCCCACCTCGTCGCGCGCCCAGGCGAGGGCACCCTTCCCGAGCCGGCCGAGCGTCGAGGCGACGCCCGCGAGAGACCGCAGGAGGCCGGCCCGCTCCCGGGCCTCGCTGGCTGGCCGCCGCTCCTCGTCGGGGACGAGGTGGACCTCCGGAGGACCGCCGGCGAACAGGCCGAGGGGGTCGATGTAGGTGTCGCCCACCCGGGCGCCGAAGTGCAGGCGGTCCCCCGCTCGGCCCACCTCCTGGCCGCCCGCCACCCGGTCGCCGCGGCGGACGGTGACGGCGTCGAGGAACGAGTAGCTCGTGCGGATCCCGTCCTCGTGGAGGACGACCACGTGCAGGGCGCCGCCGACCCGGCCGGCGTAGACGACCTCCCCGGGCGCCGCCGCCGCCACCGGCGTGCCCGGCGTGGTGGCGTAGTCGACCCCCCGGTTGCCGGGCGCCCACGGCTGGGGCGGGGGACGGAACGAGTCGACGAGCGGCGCGTCGACCGGCGGCCGGTACGTGACCCCGGCGGCGGGGTCGGCGGCGGCGGGAACGGGCCGAGAGAGGACGGCGATGGCGGCCAGCACCACGGCCACACGGCGCATTCGGGACCCCCTGGACGACGGAGACGACCGGGGGGAAGGGCGGCGTGCGGGCGCGCGTCAGCCCGCCAGAGGGAAGCGGGGAAGCCGGCCGGGCCGGGAGGGGAGCCGGGGCGGACTCTAGCGCCCGCCGGCCGCCGGGGGAAGGGTCAGGCGGGCTCTCGCTGGGACTGGCCCAGCTTCGAGCGCAGTTGCAGGACGGCCTTGGTGTGGATCTGGCACACCCGGCTCTCGGTGATGCCGAGGATCTGGCCGATCTGGTTGAGGGTCAGGTTCTCGTAGTAGTAGAGGGCGAGGACGACCTTCTCCCGCTCGGGGAGCCGGTTGATGGCGCCGACCAGCATGCGCCTCGTCTCACCGTCCTCGAAGGCGGCCACCGGCCCCACGCCGGTGTCGGGGATGGTGTCGGCGACGGTGACGGAGTCCGTCCGCTCCGGCCCCACCGACAGCGTCTCCTCCAAGGCGACGATGCCGAAGAACGACACCTGGGCGAAGAGGGCCTGCAGCTCGTCCTCCGTGATCCCCATGGCCTCGGCCACCTCGGCATCGGTAGGCGTGCGCAAGAGCTGGTTCTCGAGCTTCGCGTACGTCTTCTCGACGGCCCGGGCCTTCGCCCGCACCGAACGGGGGACCCAGTCGATGGACCGCAGCTCGTCGATGATCGCCCCGCGGATGCGGGTGATGGCGTACGTCTCGAACTTGTTGCCCCGGTCGGGGTCGAACTTGTCGATGGCGTCGATGAGCCCGAACATCCCGTAGCTCACCAGGTCGGCCTGCTCGACGCTGTG
>DATACM010000186.1:0-1844 GCA_036259055.1 Acidimicrobiales bacterium
CCCCGACGACGGTTCTCCGCGTGCCTGGGGCCTCCCATAGATACGGAATCACTCACTATGGGCGGATCCGGCGGCTCCCCGTCGCACGCACAACCCGCAATTCCGGATGGCCGCGGGCGCCTCCGCCCGCAGGCGACCCGTGGCGTTACACCCCCTGTGTCAACCCCTATGCAGCTGATTTCTCGATTGGCATCGGCTCCACGTCCCTCATGAGTCTGATCGCTGCTCCGTGTCGTGCCGGGTCGTAGGCGACGCCGTCGGACCAGCAGCGAAAGATGACTCTGATCCACGCCCGAGCCAGGATGCGGACGGCATGGGGATGGTCACAGCCGCGCTGGATGGCGCGCCGGTAGATGTCCGCCGCCCATGGGCTCGAGTGGCGGGAGTTGCCAGCGAAGGTCGTGATCGCGTTTCGGAACCGCTTGTTGCAGGCCCACCGGAACTGCACCTCGCGGTGTTTGCCCGACGCCTTGGTGACCGGTGTGGCACCGGCTAGGGCGGCCACGGCGTCGGCGCCCTCGTAGGCTTGTCGGCTGTCGCCCCACTCGGCGAGCATCTGGGCGGCGTTGAGTCGACCCGAGCGTGGCAGCGAGGTGAAGATCACGGCGTCTGGGTGCTCGCCCAGCTGGGCGGCGATGGCGCGTTCGAGCTCCTTGATCGACCGATTGAGCGCCCGCAGGACGGTCACGTAACCAAGCATGCTGACGCGTCGTGCCTCGGCCTCGGGCCCGGTGACGACCCCCGCCGGCGCTACACGGAGCCGCTCAACAAGCTCGGCCGGTGAGCGCCTGCCGCTGTAGCCATGGCGCTTCAGGAACGCTGCCATGCGTCCGTTACCGATACGGGCCCCCGTCGCCGGCGTGGGGTAGTCCTCCAAGAAGGCGAGGGCGATGTTCGACGTGATGTCGCAGAAGAGCTGCTTGGCCCCGGGCCAGTAGGCGTCGAGGCAGGCCTCGAGCTGGTTGCCGGCCGCCACCCGCTGGTGAACCAGGTCGTCGCGGGCTCGCACGACCGCCCGCAGCGCCCGGGTCGCCTCGCTGAACGGCTCCAGGATGCTCAGCCGATGCTGGCGCAGCCGCAGGTACTCGGCGATGACCTCGGCGTCGGCGGCATCGGACTTGGCCCCGGAGGCGACCTCGGCCTCACGCCATGCCTTGATTGCCTTTGGTGACACCCTCACCACCGGGTGGCCGGCCTCGAGCAGCCGGTCCACGAGGCGGCCGTCAGGTCGCTCCACGGCAATGGGGACGGTGTCTACTGGTCCCAGTGCAGCCAGCCTCTTCACCAGCTTGTCAAAGCCCTCCCGGCTGTGGCCGACCGTGAACGTGGCCACCGCGCGACCGGACTCGTTGAGCACGCTCACGGTGTGCTGTTCGGCCGCCCAGTCGATGCCCACGAACCGCGTCGCGCCAAGCTCCGCGACGATCTTTCCCACCTGCTTCTCCTCTCCTTTGACGTTGGTCTCGAAGGCTCTCGATGAGGCGGGTTCCCGCCGGTCGGTCACTGACTGGCGCTCTGCGGCGCGTCCCTCTGTCGCCGGTCCCGGGTCCCCGGGGAAGATGGGGGGCGGCGGTGTAACGCAGGCCCTCGAAGGGCGACCGAGCGCGGCCGCACCCCCACCCTCACCGAGACCCTTGGGAGAAGCCTGCGCTCTCCTTCGTGTCGAGTGGCGGATCCCTCACATCACCGATTGTTGACCAGTGACCGAGCGCGAAACACGTGCCGAATTTGGGCGGCTTGCGGGTTCAGCGGAAGCGATCGACGAATCGTCGCCGCCGGCATCCACGGCCGGAGCTAAATGGGCGCTTCGCGTTTGAGTCGCGATGACCTGGGCGGCCATCGTG
>DATACM010000187.1:0-2801 GCA_036259055.1 Acidimicrobiales bacterium
GGTGCCCAGGTCGAGCACCTCGTGGCCGTTCTCCTGGAGCCACTCCGTCACCACCGTCTTGAGTCGGTAGCCGGCGTGGTCGGCGGCGACGGCGACCTTCATGTGCTCACCTCGGGAGGAGCGCCCACAGGAGGAGGGCGGCGGTCACGACGAAGGCGGCGGCGACGAAGGCGTAGTCCGAGGTGCGGCGCCGCTGCGGCCGGAACGGGTTGAAGCCCATGGCCAAAGTATGACGGACCTTCTCCGCCGCCCACCAGGTCGCCCCGCCGAGCCATTTTCCCGAACAGTTCGCCCAGGTGGTCACTGGGGAGCCACTACGCCGAACGGTTCGCCCGAAGCGCGTCGTCGCACGGTCGCCCCGTCGGAAGCGATGTCGTACCCCGTCGATACGGTGGCTCCAGCGCTCGAGTGGCCGGCGCCGGTGGCCCTCTTCCGGGAGCAGCTCGTCCGAGGAGCCGCGGTGATCGCGATCGTCCCCTCCGCCACCCTGCTGGGCGTCGACGGCCAGCCCGTCGCCGTCGAGGTGCACGTGTCCCAGGGCCTTCCGGGCTACAACGTGGTCGGCCTGCCCGACGCCGCCTGCCGGGAGTCGCGCGACCGCGTGCGCGCCGCGCTGCTCTCGAGCGAGCTGCAGTGGCCGCTCAAGCGGGTCACGGTGAACCTGGCGCCCTCGAGCGTTCGCAAGGGAGGGCCCGGGCTCGACCTGCCGATCGCCGTGGGGCTCCTCGTCGCCAACGGCGACCTGGCGCTCGAGGCCATCGCCGGCATCGCCTTCCTGGGCGAGCTCGGCCTCGACGGGTCGATCCGCCGAGTGCCGGGCGTGGTGCCCATGGTGGAGGCGATCGACGAGCGGGTGATCGTCGTGCCCCCGGACGGCGCCGAGGAGGCGATGCTCGTCGGCCGCCACCGGGTCCGGGTGGCCAGCACGATGGCCGAGCTGGTGGCCTGCCTCCGGGGCGACGCCCCGTGGCCCGATCCTCCCCCGCCGGCGCATGCGCCACCGGGGTCTCCGGGCCCCGACCTGGCCGACGTGCGGGGCCAGCACGTGGGGCGCATGGCGCTCGAGGTCTGCGCCGCCGGCGGTCATCACCTGCTGCTGTGCGGGCCGCCCGGCTCGGGCAAGACCATGCTCGCCGTGCGGCTGCCCGGCCTCCTGCCGCCGCTCGAGCGCGACGACGCGCTGGTCGCAACTCGCATCCACTCGGCCGCCGGGCGGCTCGTCCCGGGTGACGGCCTGATCACCCGCCCGCCGCTGCGAGCGCCTCACCACGGGGCGTCCTCGGTGGCTCTGGTCGGCGGTGGCAGCGCCTGGATGCGCCCCGGCGAGGTGTCGCTGGCGCACGGCGGCGTCCTCTTCCTCGACGAGCTGGGGGAGTTCCCGACGTCGGTGCTCGACTCCCTGCGCCAGCCTCTCGAGGAAGGGGTGGTCAGGGTCTGCCGGGCCAAGGCGAGCGTGACCTTCCCCGCCCGCTTCCTCCTGGTGGGGGCCACCAACCCGTGCCCGTGCGGCGACGGTGGGGCTACGGGGTGGTGCCGATGCTCCGACGCCGCCCGAGCCCGCTACCACCGGCGGCTGTCCGGCCCGCTGCTCGACCGCTTCGACCTGCGGGTGGTGGTCGGCCGGCCCGATGCCGCCTCCCTCCTCGGCGGCGACCGGGGCGAGAGCACGGCCGCGGTGGCCGAGCGGGTCGCTGCCGCCCGCGAGCGCGCCCGGGCCCGGGGCGTGCGGTGCAATGCCGAGCTGCCGGCCGAGCGGCTCGACGAGGTCGCACCGCTCACGCCTCCCGCCGCCGCCATGCTCGAGCACCGGCTGCGCTCGGGAGCGGTCAGCGCCCGCGGGCTCCACCGGGTCCGCCGTGTGGCCCGCACGCTGGCCGACCTGGCAGGGGCCCCCGCCCGGGTCGACGACGAGCACGTGAGCCTGGCGTTGGGCCTGCGCGCCGACGTGATCACCGGGGAGGCGGCGGCGTGAGCTCGTCCGTCCTGCCGCCCGAGGCCTACGGCGCCGCCCTGGCCGTCCTGCCGGGGATGGGCCCCGCCCGGTTGGCCGCCCTGCTCGACCGGTGGAGGCCGGAGGAGGCCTGGGGCCGGGTGCTCGCCAACGGGGCGGTCGCCGATCCGGCGGTCGCCGCCGCCTGCCGGCCCGACCCGCCGGGGGTGGCGATCGCCTGGGCGCGGGCGGCGGCGCGGGTCGACGTGTCCGCCGTGTGGGCCGCCCATCGACGGGCCGGTGTCACCGTGGCCCTCCGGGGGTCGCCGGAGTACCCGGCCCCGCTCGCCGGCGACCACGAGGCGCCGGCGGTGCTGTTCCTGAAGGGTGGCGGACAGGCGGCGACGGGCCGCCGCGTCGCCGTGGTGGGCACCCGCCGCTGCACCCGCTACGGCGCCGACGTGGCCCGCCAGCTGGGTCGCGACCTGTCCGCCGCCGGGGTGGCGGTGGTGTCGGGCCTGGCGTTGGGCGTCGACGGGGCGGCCCACGAGGGGGCCCTGGCCGCTGGCGCGGCGCCGCCGGTGGCGGTGGTCGGCTCGGGCCTCGACGTGGTGTACCCCCGGCGCCACGCCCGCCTCTGGGCCGGAGTCGCCTCGTCCGGCCTGCTCCTGTCGGAGGCGCCGCTGGGCGCCCGTCCCGAGCCGTGGCGGTTCCCCGTGCGCAACCGGATCATCGCCGCCCTGGCCGAGGTCGTCGTGGTGGTCGAGTCGCCTTCCCGCGGCGGGTCGCTCCACACCGTCGACGCCGCCGTCGCCCGCGACCGCCCGGTGATGGCCGTGCCCGGCTCGGTGCGGAGCCCCGCCTCCGAGCT
>DATACM010000188.1:0-2502 GCA_036259055.1 Acidimicrobiales bacterium
GGCAGGTTGTCGTGCTTCTTGGACAGCCCCACCAGGTCGAGGACCTGGGGCACCTGGGCCCGGATGACGTGAGATGGCCGACCGATCACCTCGAGGGCGAAAGCGACGTTCTCGTACGCCGTCTTGTTGGGGAGGAGCTTGAAGTCCTGGAACACGCAGCCGATGTTGCGGCGCAGCAGCGGCACCTTCCAGGAGCTGAGCTGGCCGATGTCCTTCCCGGCGACCCAGATCCGGCCGGAGTCGGGCTTGTCCTCCTTGATGAGCAGGCGGATCAGCGTCGACTTCCCCGACCCGGTGGGCCCGACGAGGAACACGAACTCCTGCTTCTGGATGTCGAGGGTGATGCCCCGGAGGGCGACCACTCCCCCCTTGTACGTCTTGGTGACGTTCTCGACTCGGATCATGACAAGGGAAAGCCGGCCCCGCGCCGCGCGCGCCGACTCGTCAGCCTAACCACCTCTCGCATGGGGCGCCAACATCCCCGTCCGGCGCCGCCAGCGGAGGAACGCCTCCATGAAGTCGTCCAGGTCGCCGTCGAGCACCGCGCTCACGTTCCCCGTCTCGTGGCCCGTCCGGAGGTCCTTCACCAGCTGGTTGGGGTGGAGCCAGTACGAGCGGATCTGGCTGCCCCACGCCACCTCCCGCTGCTCGCCGGCCAGCGCCTCCAGCTCCCGGCGCCGCTCCTCCCGCGCCCGCTCGGCCAGCTTGGCGGCGAGGATCTGGAGGGCCACCGCCTTGTTCTGGTGCTGGCTGCGCTGGTTCTGGCACGAGACGACGATGCCGGTCGGCAGGTGGGTGATGCGCACGGCCGAGTCGGTGACGTTCACGTGCTGGCCGCCAGCGCCCGAGGACCGGTAGGTGTCCACGCGGAGGTCCTTCTCGTCGATCTCCACCTCGTCGCCCGCCTCCTCCAGGAAGGGGACGGCGTCGAAGGAGGCGAAGGCGGTGTGCCGGCGGGACTGGGCGTCGAACGGCGAGATGCGCACCAGCCGGTGCACGCCCTTCTCCGAGGAGAGCAGGCCGTAGGCGTAACGGCCCCGGACGATGAAGGTGGCGGAGGTGATCCCGGCCTCGGCCCCGGGCGAGACCTCCTCCATCTCCACGGTGAACCCCCGCCGTTCGGCCCACCGCAGGTACATCCGCAGCAGCCTGTCGGCCCAGTCCTGGGAGTCGGTGCCCCCGGCCCCCGAGTGCACCTCGCACACGGCGTCGCGCTCGTCGTGCTCGCCGGTGAACAGCGAACGAAGCTCGAGGGCGTCGAGGTCGGCCACCAGGCCGGCGAGGGCGGCGTCGAGCTCCGGCTCCACCGAGTCGTCGTCCTCGTCCCGTGCGAGCTGGAAGAGCACCTCGGCGTCGGAGAGCCGCCGCTCCAGCCCGTCGACCAGCTCCACGTCGTCCTTCAGCCGGGCCATCTCGGTGGTGACCGCACGCGCCGCGTCGGCGTCGTCCCAGAGCCCTGGGTCCGAGGCGCGCGCCTCCAGCTCCGAGAGCCGCTTGCGCTTCCCCTCGATGTCGAGGGCGAGCGACAGCTCCGAGAGCCGCCTGCGCTCGTCGCGCAGCTGGTCAGTGAAGTCCTTCAGACTTCACCGCCCGTGGCAGAGCTTGAACTTCTTGCCCGAGCCGCACCAGCAGGGCTGGTTCCGTCCGAGCTTCTCGTGCTCCGACTTCACGACCGTCGCCGGGGCCGCCGGCTCGACCGGGGCCTCGGCGGGCTCGCCGGTCTCCACCGCCTGGCGTGCCGCCGCCCGGGCCATCCCCCCCGAGCCCTCCACGGGTGCGTCCGCCGCCGTGTAGTGGACGTCGCGGACCGCCGGCCGCGCCGGCTGGTCGACGACGACGTCGAGGTGCATCACGTACTTCACGAAGTCGTCGGCGACGGCGTCGACCATCGTGGAGAACATCTCGAAGCCCTCCCGCTGCCACTCGGTGAGCGGGTCCTTCTGGCCCATGGCCCGGAGGTTGATGCCCTCCTGGAGGTAGTCCATCTCGTAGAGGTGCTCGCGCCAGCGCTGGTCGAGGATCGAGAGCATCACCTGGCGCTCGATCTGGCGCATGACGTCGCTCCCGAGCTGCTCCTCGCGGGCCTCGTAGTAGCCGACCGCCTCGGCCAGCAGGCTGTCGCGGATCTCGGGGCGCGAGGTGGCCTGGGCCAGCTCGTCGGGCGTGAACTTGGTGGGGAAGTACGAGTCGACGTCGTGGACGAGGCCGGGCAGGTCCCACTCCTCCGAGAACTCGCTGGGGCAGAAGACGTCGACGACCCGGCCGATGGCCGACTCCAGGTTCTGGAGGGCCTCCTCGCGCAGGTCCGCCCCGTCGAGGATCGCCTGGCGGCGCCGGTAGATGACCTTGCGCTGCTGGTTCATCACCTCGTCGTACTTGAGGACGTCCTTGCGGATCTCGGCGTTGCGGGCCTCGACGGTGGCCTGGGCCTTCTCGATGGCCCGGGTGACCATCTTGGCCTCGATGGGCACGTCGTCGGGGAGGGCCTTGCCCATGACCCAG
>DATACM010000189.1:0-10350 GCA_036259055.1 Acidimicrobiales bacterium
TCCGACACCGCCGACGTGCTCGCCGAGGCGACGGTGAAGAAGTTCCCGGAGAAGTTCAAGGCATAGCCCGCCAGATCCGAGAAGTGACCAGCCCGTCCCCACCGGGACGGGCTGGTTCGCGCCTACGCCCGGCAATTCCGAGACGAGGAGGTGAGAGTGGTTCCCGAGCTTTGGGCCGTTGAAGTTCGAGTAGCAGAGAGGCCCAACGCCATCCTGAACTTGCCGCCGCCGGGCGCCACTATGGCTGTGTGTCCAGACCTGCGCGCCCTACGACCCCGAGACCAAAGGCGGCGTCGACGCCACCGTGCGCATCGCCAAGCGTGACCTGGTGCCGACGGACGCGGACTTCCCGGACGAGTCCGCTCGTTCGCCTCCCGACACCCTTGACGCGACCGGTCGAGGTCGAGCCGGACGCGGGGCGGCAATTCTTGCGGGATGTGGCATAACGATGGCACAGTCATAGCATGAGCCGAATCCGGGTGAGTACGACGGTGGACGGGGAGCTGCTCGCGCAGGCGCGGAAGACGTTCGGTGGCACAACGGATGCTGCGTTGCTCGACGAAGCCCTACGGGCCCTACTCGCACGGCATCGGGCTGGGGAGCTCGACGCGGCGTACGCGGCCTACGACGAGCATCCCCTCGGCGAGCCGGACGAGTGGGGCGACCTGCAGTCGTTCCGAGAGGCGGCCGCCGCGTCGTGACCCCCAGCATGCCAAGGCGGGGCGAGGTCTGGTGGTGCGAGCTTCCCGAAGTCGGCCGCCGACCGGTGGTCGTCCTCTCCCGTGACGCTGCCATTCCCCGACTCCGGCGCGCCCTCGTTGCTCCGTGCACGACCACCATCCGCGGCCTTGCGAGCGAGGTCGTACTGGAGCCGGGCGACGACCCCATCCCCAAACGAAGCGCCGCCAACCTCGACTCGGTCGAGAGCATCTCCGTCGCCGTGCTGGTCGAGCGACTCGGTGTTCTCGGCAGCGAGAGGATGCGCGCCCTTTGCGCCGCGCTCCAGGTCGCCGTCGACTGCGAAACGTGATCTTCGAGGAGGATCCGAACACCGTCGTCGGAAAGGAGACCTCTCCCTGGGGCGGTGTTACGAAAGCTCCGCGTAACGAAATCGTGAGGACTTCGAGCGGCAGAGGGGTTGTCGGAAGAGTGACGGAGCCCGGCCGGAAGCAATGAGTCGCCTCGCGCCTCTATGTACGTTCCGCCCGTCGGTTCTTGTACACTTGAGCCATGGAAGTAGCGGTGAGCGATCTTCGGGCCAACCTTAGGGATTGGCTGAAGCGGGCGCGCGACGGAAATGAGGTCGTCGTCACCGATCGCGGCGTCCCCGTTGCACGCCTCATCGGTATCCAGGCGAGCCCGTTGCTCGACCGATTGACCGCCGAGGGTGTGATCGGTCGACCGACCAGTCGCGAGCGGCCTGCGGCGGCGGGTCGACGTCGACCGCGTCCGCGGCGACCAGTGGCTCCCGTGGTCAGCGAGCAACGTCGCTGAGGTGCCGGTCGTCTACTTCGACGCCAGTGCATTCGTGAAGCTGCTCGTCGACGAGGCTGGCTCGGAGCTCGCCACAACCTTGTGGGACGGATGCGACGCCGCCGTCTCGAGCAGGCTCGCGTACCCAGAGGTCCGAGCGGCTCTCGCGGCCGCCCGCCGGAACGACGACCTCGAACAGGAAGCCTTCGACCAGGCCGAACACAGCTGGGAAGAATTCTGGCGTGCAACGAGGCCGGTCGAGTTCACGCCGGCCGTCGAGCTTCACGCCGGTGAGCTCGCCGCCCAGCATGCGCTCAGGGGCGCTGACGCCGTGCACCTCGCCAGCGCTCTCGCCATTTCCGACCCTGAGCTGATCGTCGCCGTTTGGGATCGACGCCTTCATGCCGGCGCTTTGGCGGTTCGCCTGGGCGTGGCGCCGCTCATGCTGGACCCGACGTGACAGGCGGCCGCTGGGATCTCACCTTCCCCCACAGAGGGGAGGGGCCCAACTGGAGCGCAGCATCGACGGCACGCACCACCACGTCAGCCGCGAGCACCTTGGTCGTCACCTTTCGGAGTTTTGATGACAGGCGGGCACACCGGCTTGCCGTGCCAGCGCAGTTCTTCGAGCAGGAGGTAGGCGTCGTGCACGTCCCGCACTTGGTCAGCGATGTTCTTCAAAGTCAACCTCAAACCCAGGCCACATCGAGTATGGGTTGTCACCGGACGCCTAGCGCCGAGTGCGTAGCCAGTTAGCGCCGACGATCCCCAGCCAAATGAGAGCCAAAACCACCGCGACGAACGCTCGCCGATCCCACCCTAAGAAGAACTCGACCGCCACCAGAACCACAATGAACGCCACAATCAGGATGATGTGCCTTCGGCCCTCCACAGCGAAAGACTACGCCCAATGGGTTTGTCAACCCGCACATCCCCACGTTGTCGGACGTCCTGAGGTTTGGTGATCCTCAGAGGTGGCAGGAACGCTGCGACTCCCCTGCGAGGTCGTGGTCCCAAACGGAGATTGCGGGGCGCGGCACGGCCACCTTCGGCCTGGCGGAGAGCACTGAGCACCTAGCGATGACCGGGGCGGCAGCACCGTTCGGGCTGGCCGTCGAAGACCATGGTGTCAATGGCTCAGGGGATTGACCCAGGTGATCTCCGTGAACCGTGCGAAGTCGGAGTCGGCGCTGACGATCTGCAGTCCGTGCTCGATGCACAGCGCGGCGAGCACGGCGTCAGTCACGAGGTTCGCTCTCAAGTCGAGGTCACGGACGAGCCGCCCGAGGATGTCCCGGTGTCCACGTCCGGGTGCAGGGACCCACGCGGCGGGAGCATCCAGCCAGTCCTCGACGAACTCCCAGGCCTCGCCGGGAGCCAGCGGCTCCTCTAGTGCTCGGGGATGGGTGGCGAGCCGCAGGAACGCAGTGAGCGACATCCACGGAAGGCCCACGCGCCGATTCCCGTTCAGCGCCTCCTCCAGCCAGCTGCGAGCGCCAGCGTGGAACCGGCTGTCCTCGTCCACGGCGTAGAGAAGGATGTTGGCGTCGACGAGCACCTACGGTGTCTCGACGCCTTCGACGACCTCCAACGCTTCGGCCACGTTGGACACGTCGATCTTCAGGCCGAGTCGCCGGGTCCGCTGCACGAACCGTCGAACGTCGTCTCGGGGCATGAGGCCGCGCCGGATGAGCTCGTTCACGGCTTCGCTGACCCCGATGCCGCGCTCGCGGCGAAGTGCGTCGACGGCCTTGGCGGTGTCCTCGTCGAACTCGACTGTCGTACGCGTGCGATGAAGTTATCACGGCCGTGCCGAGAGGATCGCACGCACGTGCTTCCACGGCGGCGGTTGATCGGAGACGCTCGAAGCCGGTCACTCTCCGGCGGATGGCGGGAAGTGCGTCCGGCGGATCTCCTCGCACGTCGGGCAGACGGGGTAGCGCTTCGGGTCGCGGGTGGGCGTCCACACCTTGCCGCAGAGGGCGACGACCGGGTTGCCCGTGACGAGTGCCTCCGTCACCGCGCTGGCGGGGAAGACCCAGTGGGCGAACCGCTCGTGGTCGCCGTCCTCGGTCGTCGGCGCAGGTCGCTGGTCGACGTCCAGCTCGAGCTCGCTCATTCCCTCATTGTGCCGCTCGCCCCTGCCCTGCGCGCTCAGTCGGGAGCAGAGGCGTGCTTGGTCGTTCGGCCGCGCGGTCGACGCTGGACCGGCGGGTCACGTCGAGCGGGTCACGTCGAGCGGCGATCTATCGTTCCTGCTCGACGGTCAAGACGGAGGGGGGCGATGCTCGAGACGCCGCTCTGTTCGCTGCTCGGGATCGGCGTTCCGATCATCCAAGGGGCTCTGGGCGGGCCCTGGTCACCATCGCTGCGCCTGGCGGCGGCGGTGTCCGAAGCCGGCGCGTTGGGCAGCTTGCCCACCGCGCTTCGCTCCCCCGAGCAGGTGCGGGAGGACATCGTCGCTCTGCGCGACCTGACCGAGCGGCCGTATGCCGTCAATCACACGATGAAGCCCTTCGTCGAGGACGTCTTCGCCGAGATCGTCCGTGCCGCGCCGCCGGTCGTCTCGTTCGCGCTCGGCTGCCGGGCGGATCTCATCGCACGGGTGCACGATGCCGGCAGTCTGTTCGTGCAGCAGGTTCACACGGTCCCCCAGGCCGTCGAGGCGGTCGAGGCGGGTGCCGATGTGATCGTCGCCCAAGGGGGCGAAGCCGGCGGGTTCGGGGGCGCGTGCAGCACGATGGTCCTCGTCCCCCAGGTGGTCGATGCGGTGCACCCGGTGCCCGTCGTGGCGGCTGGGGGGATCGCCGACGGGCGCGGCCTCGCCGCCGCGCTGGCGCTCGGGGCGCAGGGCGCGAACGTCGGAACTCGCTTCATCCTTTCCGAAGAGGCAGAGCTGAGCGACGGCTACAAGCAGGCCGTTCTGGCCGCCCGGTCGGACGAGACGCTGCGGGCGGCGTTCCTGAACGACCTTCTCCCTCCCGCCTCGGACGGTGCCTACGCCACGGCGCCCCGGGTGATCCGGAACGCCTTCGTCGACGAGTGGCACGGGCGCGAGGACGACGTGCGGAACGTGAAGGACGAGCTCGTCGAGAGGGTGCGTGGGGCGATGCGCGAGAACAAGGTGCACGAGCTCATGGTCATCACGGGTGAGGTGGCGGGAGCCATCAACGATGTCCTGCCCGCGGCCGAGATCGTGCGGAGGATGGCGACCGGAGCCGACAATGTGCTGCGGTCGCTGGCTCGGGTGTGACGCAGGGTGGAGGCTCGTCCGACCACCGACCCTTCGTCGCGGCCCGGACCGTGATGGTTGCCGAGGCCGAGTGAGGCCTCTCGGTCACGCCACCGCCGTCGCTTCCAGCTCGACCATCAGCTCAGGAAAGGCCAGCCGCGCCACCCCGAGCAGGGTGCCGGGCGGCGCCACGCCGGCGGCGGCGAGGCGGCCGGCCAGGATCCCGAAGTGCTCGAAGAAGGCGTCCACGTCGACCGTGTAGATGTTCAGCCGCACCACGTTGGCGAGCGTCATGCCCGCCTGCTGCAGGACGGCCTCGACGTTGTCGGTGGCGAGGGCGAGCTGGGCCGCCATGTCGCCGGCGTGTTGGGGCTGCCCTTCGGCGCTCATGGCGGTCTGACCGGCGAGGTACAGCGTTTGGGTCTCGCCGGTCACGACCTCTCCCTGGTTGAACCCCATCTCCACCGACCACTGCCACGGGTTCACGGCGGTGCGCTGCATGTCGTGCCCTCCTTGAGCCTCAGGCGACCTGGAGCTGGTCGACGGCCAGGATGGCATCGAGCTCGGCCTGGCCGGGGAGCGGGGCGGCGTCCATGCGGGCGACCTGGCGGATGAGGCGGAACGCCTCCTCCAGCTCGGGCCCCCGCAGCGTGGTGGCGTGGGCCGAGGCGACGGTGGTCATGCCCAGGGCGGCGACCTGGTCGACGTGGCGGTCGAACTTGTTGAGGTCGAGCAGGGCATGCCACGGCGCGCCCACCCGGTTGCTGAAGAGGAACGACTCACGCCACAGCTCGGGCGGGATGTCGCCGGTGTCGGTCAGGTGGCCGGGGAGCAGGCAGGCGAAGGCGTCGACCGCCCAGTAGACGCCCGTCTTGGAGTCGTAGAGCCCCCGGGTGGTGGGGGAGTCCCAGACGGGCGGGACCTTCACGACGAAGGTGCGGTCACCGGCGTCGAAGGTGTCGCCGTCGTTGAGCCACCGGCACCGGTGCAGAGGCAAGGGGATGGCTCGCTGCAGGCGCTCGACGGTGAACCAGTTGGTGACGAGGGTGGCGTTGGGGCAGGCGTCGAGGACGGGCAGGAGGTTCCCCACGTGGTCGTGGTCGTCGTGGGACAGGAAGACCCAGCGGACGTCCGTCGGGTCCACGAGGGAGAAGGCGGCGTTCATCCAGTCCTCCCGGCTGAGCTCGTTGCCGGTGTCGACGATGACCGGCTGGGCGCCGGTGACGACCATCGAGTTCACCGGTACCACGGTGCCGGGGGCGGCAGGAAGGGTCTCGGGGATCACCCACGTGTCGGGAGCGATCGGGTACGGGTCGTGCAGCTCAGGTGTTGGTCTCATGGCCCACATACTGAGGACCAGGGCCCGCCGGCACAGCGGGAGGACTACGTATCCTCGGCCGAGCCGGCTACGTACCTACGGCGCCGGCTCGGGAGGCGAGCGCCGCCAGCTGGGCCCGGTTGGCGCACCCCGTCTTGAGCATGAGCCGCTCCACGTGCTTCTCCACGGTGCGGGCCGAGAGGTAGAGCCGCCCGCCGATCTCCTTGTTGGAGAGCCCCTCGGCCACCAGCGACAGCACGTCGGCCTCCCGGGCGGTGATCCCGAGGCGGGCGAGCTGCCCGGCGACGTCACCCTCGCCCGGGCGGCGGGGGACGGGGGCACCGGCCCGGCGCAGCAGCGAGCGGCAGGCCCGGGCGGGCTCGTCGAGACCGGCCGCGGTGAAGAACTCGAGCGCCTCGCGCAGCCACACGGCCGGGGTGCCCCACCCGTCGGCAATGGCGGCCTCGGCCACCAGTCGGCGGCCCATGTTCTGGTACCAGGGCGAGTCGGCGAGGGCGTCGATGGCCGACGAGAAGGCACGGTCGGCCTCCTCGGTGTCCCCGGCCCGACCGGCGAGGACGGCTCGGGCCAGGTCGGCGAGGGCCAAGGTGGCCACGTGCACGGACGCCTTCTCGCGGGTGAGGTCGTCGAGGATGGTGGTGGATGCGTCCGGATCGAGCGCCAGCAGGAGGGCATACACGCCCCGATGGGGCGCACGGGCCACGCCCGAGCGCGGTGGGCAGAGCCGTTCGGCCGCGGCGAACTCGGCCCGCGCCGCCGCTCGGTCCTCGGTGGCCAGGGCGGCGAGGGCAAGGACGTGGCCCCGCCCGGTGGCCTCGATCTCGGCGTCCATGAGCGGGAGCACCCGCTCGAAGGCGGCGATCGCCTCCGCCCGGTTCCCTTCCACCGCGTCGATGGCGCCGAGCACGGTCGTGGCCGCCGGTACGAGCAGGCCCAGGCGGTACCGCTCGGCCTCCTCGATGGCTCGGACGATGACGGCTCGGGCCTCGTCGAGCTCCGAGCGGACGAAGTGGGCGACGGCCAGGTGCATCCCCGCCTGGGCGGCCAAGCCGGGGGCGCCGATGGCGGCGGCGCCGTCACGGGCCGCTCGCAGCCGGTCGGGCGGGCCCAGCCGCACCATGTCGATCGTGCCGAGCTCGTGGAGGGCGCGCACCCGCCGCAGCTCGAGGCCGGCGGCCTCGGCGGTGAGCATGGCCTCGGTGAAGTGGCGCTCGGCGACGGCCAGGTCGCACACCCGATCGGCGCGGCCGAGCAGCTCCAGCGACTCGCACAGGAGATCGTCGTCGCCGAGCCGGGCGGCGATGTCGCGGGCCGACTTGGCCCGTTCAGCCGCCTCGGCGACCCGGTGCTCGCCCAGGGCGACGTGGGCGCGGAGCAGGTGGACGCGCGCCTGCATCTCGTCAGCGGCCCCGGGTACGAGGGCTTCCACCCGGGCCAGGTGCTCGGCGGCCCGCCGCCAGTCGGTGGCGGTGACGGCGGCCCGGGCCAGGCGGAGATGGGCCCCGGCTCGACGCTCGGCGGGGGCACCGCCGGCCTCGAGGCGGGCCAGCAGCTGCTCGCCGATCTCGACGACACGGCGGACGTCTCCGGCGAGTACCGAGGCGTCGAGGAGAAGCTCGTGACCCCGGATGACATGCGCCTGGTCACCCCCCCGGGCCACCACCCGCTCGGCAGCCTCGATGGCAGCGGTCACCGCGCCGGTCCTCAGCGCGGCCACGGCCGACGCCACGAGCAGCTCGGCGGCGCGGTTCCGGTTGCCCGCGGCGTCGGCGAGCTCGGCCGCCAGCTCCAGCCGCTCCGGACGGGAGATGACGTCGGCGTCGAGGACGGCGAGCGCTCGCTCGGCGATGGCCACCTTCTCGGGCAGGAGAAGGGTCTCCATGACCGCGGTGCGGGTGAGGGCATGGCGGAAGCGGAAGCCCCGGGCGACCTTGTCCTCCTCGACCAGCTGCAGGGCGGCGGCCTGGCGGAGGGCGGAAAGGACCTCTTCGGCCGGGCAGTCGCAGGTCGCCTGGAGCAGTGGCCAGTCGAAGCGCTCTCCCAGGACGGCGGCGGTCTGGAGCACCCGCCCGGCTGACGGCGACGACAGCTGGGCCATGCGGTCCTCGACGAGGGCGGCGAACGACGGGGGGACCGCCGGCTCCAGGCGGCCGCGGACGGCCCAGGTGCCGCCTTCGGAGACCAGTGAGCCAGTGGTGAGCAGCGAGGCGAGGACCTCCTCGACGAGGAAGGGCAGCCCGTCGGACGCCTTCTCGATCGCGCCGACCACCTCGGCGGGCACCTCTGCCGCCTGCAAGGTGGCCGCGACCATGGTGGCCACGCCGTGCGCCGGCAGCCGTCCCAGCTCGACCACCTCGCCGTCGCCGCGGCCTCGGAGCTGACGGGCCAGCCGCTCGGCAGCGGCACCCTCGCCCGCCCGGCTGGTGACGACCACGACCACCGCGGTGCCGTCCAGCTTGTCGGCCAGGTAGTCGAGGAGCTCGAGCGTCCCGGCGTCGGCCCAGTGCAGGTCCTCGAGCAGCACGAGCGCGCCCGAGGTGCCGGCCACCGACCGGAGGAGGGCGAGCATCGCCTCTCCGAGCAGGATCACCGACGGCTCCGCCGGCGCCTCGCCGCCCGCGCCGGCCCACGCCGGCACCAGCACCCCCAGCGCCGGGCCGAAGGGCGCCAGCTCCGGCGTCGCCGGGGGGCCGCTCGTGCGCAGGGCGGAGAGGATGGCCTCGGCCAGAGGCCGGTAGGGGACGGGAGCGGGCGAAGGCGCGGCGCGCCCCCGCAGCACGGTCATCCCGGCGTCGCGGGCGGCGGCCGCGGCCGCGGACGTCAGGCGGGACTTGCCGACCCCCGCCTCGCCGAGGACGAACACCACGCCGCCCTCGCCGCCCTCGCCGCCCTCGCCGCTTGCCGCCCGGGCGACCGCGCCCTCGAGCACGGAGACCTCGGCGTCGCGCCCGACGAGCACGGGGCAGCGAACCTCTGGCATCGCCCCAGTATCGCCGCCGATCGCTTCGCCGCCGTCGACTCGAAGCCGGGCGCCGGCGCCGGGCCGGTCGCGCTTGAAGTGCAGGCCGTGACGGAGTAACGGTCATTAGGTCGCAGGCTGACGACACCGAGAGAAGACCGTCCCGGAACGCCGCGTGGAGGTTCGGATGACGACCTCGACCAGGGCACCTACCGTCGGCAAGGTCGTCTCACGCCGGGCACGGTCGCCCTCCCAGCCGCCCCCCCGTCGCCACGACGAGACACCGCTCCCGACCTCCGCCGCCGACGCGCTCCGCCCGCTGGTCGAGAGCCTCCTCGGACGGCCGCTCCCCGTCCGCCTCGAGCTCTTCGACGGGTCCGTCCTGGGCCCCGACGAAGGTCCCGGCGTCGTGCGCGTCCGCTCGGCAGATGCGCTGCGTCGGCTGATCTGGGCGCCGGGCGAGATCGGCCTCGCCCGCGCCTTCGTCAGCGGTGACGTCGAGCTCGAGGGCGACGTCTTCTGGCTGTTGCGCCGGCTCCAGCGCACGTCGCCCGACCTGCGCTTCCTCGGCTTCGCAAATTGGGCGGCCGCGCTCCGGGCGGCGCACCGGCTCGGCGTCCTTGGCCGCCCCTTACCTCCCCCGCCCGAGGAGGTGTTGCCCGCCGGTCGCCGCCACTCGAGGGGTCGTGACCGGACCTCGGTCACGCACCACTACGACGTCGGGAACGACTTCTACCGGCTGGTCCTGGGTCCGAGCATGACCTACTCCTGCGCCCGGTTCGTCGACGAGGGCAGCGACCTGGAGGCGGCCCAGGCGGCCAAGTTGGAGCTGGTCTGCCGGAAGTTGGGCCTGCCCGAGCGCCGAGGTGCACGGTTGCTCGACGTCGGCTGTGGCTGGGGTTCGATGGCCCTGCACGCCGCCAGCCGGCACGGCGCCGCCGCCGTCGGGATCACGGTGAGCGGCGAGCAGTGCCTGCTGGGTCGGCGCCGCGTGGCAGAGGCGGGGCTGGACTCGCAGGTCGAGATCCGGCTCCAGGACTACCGGGACCTGGGCGGCGAGGTCTTCGACGCCGTCTCCTCGATCGGCATGTTCGAGCACGTCGGCCGGGCCCGGACCGGGCAGTACTTCGGGGCGCTCCGCCGGGTGCTGCGACCTGGGGGGCGGCTGCTGAACCACGCCATCTCGAGCGTCGGCTCGAGCAGACCCGGTCCCCGCTCCTTCGTGTACCGCTACGTCTTCCCGGACAGCGAGCTCCTCGACGTGGCCGACACGGTACGAGCAATGGAGGTAGCCGGGTTCGAAGTGCGCGACGTCGAGTCGCTGCGCGAGCACTACGTGAAGACGCT
>DATACM010000190.1:0-3711 GCA_036259055.1 Acidimicrobiales bacterium
ATGGCTCGTATGTGGCCATTTCGCCGAACAGTTCGGAAAGGGGCTCGCTTCGGGAAGCGGCTCCCTGCGGGCAAGTGGCTCGCGGCGGGGGCCGGAGCGGCGTGCCGGTCAGTCTCGCGGCCGCCCGGCGCCCACCTCGTACCAGCCCCAGCCTGACCGGCCGGCGCCCGAGAGCGAGCACATCGCCCGGACCAGGCCGTCGCCCGCAGTGGAGCCCTCGAACGGCACGACCGCCTGGCCGACCGGCTCCAGGGTCAGCTCGAGGTCACCCACCCCGACGCCCGCCCCGCGCACCAGGCCGTCGGGCCGCGAGTCGGGACCGCCTCGAGCCGTCGACGAGACCGGCTCCCCGGCCGGCGGGCACACCCAGGCGTCGCCGCTCGACCACGCCAGCACGGCCGTACCGTCGCCGAGGTGGGCGCCGGTCCACCAGGACCCGAGCCGGGGCCCCGGCACGCCCCAGAGGTGCGTGCGCCACCCCCGGCCGTCCACCTCGATGCGTTCGCGGCCCACGAGGACCTCGCCGTGAACCGTCGCCGGCTGGGCGTAGCCGTCGGGGACCGCGACCGCCCGACGCTCCCCCGCCTCCCACTCCATGTCCAGGCCGAGGGCGACCCGAT
Organism: Acidimicrobiales bacterium; assembly: GCA_036259055.1. Classification (GTDB taxonomy): domain Bacteria; phylum Actinomycetota; class Acidimicrobiia; order Acidimicrobiales; family AC-14; genus DASZJY01. Next base: position 621 of record DATACM010000190.1, read on the forward strand.
CGCCGCGCTCGCCCCGCCAGGCGTCGGTGGGGTCGTCGAGGGCGACGCCGAACGCCTCCAGGCCGGTGCTCCAATGGTCGAGCGGCGTCTCGCAGGTCAGCTCGGCCCACAGCCCGGCGCTGCGCACCTCCAGGGCCCGGCCGCGAGGCGGCTCGACCTCGTGGTCCCGCACGGCGACCACCGGCCTGCCCCGCCCCGCGAGGTACGCCCAGTACCAGGCTCGACCCTCGCCGGGGCGCAGGGCGAGCCGCACGAACGCGCCCAGGCGGCCGTCGGCGGTGACGAAGTCGAAGTACCAGGACTCCTCCCACCCCGCGTCCGCCTCGGCCGGGTGGCGACGCTCGTCGGCGGGTTGGGGCGTCACGGCTGACTTGGCAACGTAGCGGCCCGCCGGGGCCGCGAGAGAATGGGGCGTGACGCGCTTCCTGTCGCCGGAGTGGCTCGCCCTGGTCGAGGAGGCGGCCGGTCGGGACGAGCGGGTGCGGCAGGCGTCCTCGACGGTCGAGCTCACCGTCCGCCACGTCGTGCGGGGAGGACCCCAAGGCGACGTCGCCTACACCGTGCGGATCGCCGACGGGGTGGTGCGGGTGCGCCCGGGCGGGACCGACGGTGACGTCGAGCTCACCCAGGACTACGACACCGCGGTGGCGATCAGCCGGGGCATGCTGACGCCGGCCGCCGCCTTCGCCACCGGGCGCCTCAAGCTCGGCGGGCGGGTGGACACCCTCGTCCGCCAGGGCGACGCCCTGGCGGCGTTGACCGACGCCTTCGCCGGGGTGCGGGAGACCACCGAGTACTGATGGCCAGCTATTACGAGCTCCTCGACGTGCCCGTCGACGCCAGCCACGAGGAGATCCGGCGGGCCTACCACCGCCAGGCCCGCCGCCACCACCCCGACGCCCACAGTGGGTCGGGGACGGAGATCGTCGAGGAGGCGCACCGGCGCATGGAGGCGATCAACGCGGCGTGGGCCGTCCTGGGCGATCCGGCCCGCCGCCGGGCCTACGACGCCGAGATCGGGCTCCGCCCCATGCCGTCGCCGGCCGCCCGGCCCGACGCCAAGCGGGCGACCCCGTTCCCCGAGTGGTTCGAGCCCGACGAGACCCCCGCCGCCCACCTGGAGGAGGACCCCGTCGACCGCTCGCGCCCCAAGACCCCGGCCGACGTGTTCGTCTTCCTCCCCGTCGGGCTGGTGGCGCTGGCCGTGGGCCTGTTCGCCCTGAGCATGGTGCTGCAGTCGCCCGGGCTGTACGCCGGCTCGCTCGTGCTCGTCCCCGTCGCCCTCGTCGCCTTCGTCGCCACGCCCCTCGTGACAATGTTCGGCCGGTCGAAGCGGCACCCCCCCGGCTGAGCCGCCTGAGGCCGTCAGACGAGGTTGGCGATGTCGGCCTGGCGGGCCCGCACCGCCTCCGCCGCCTCCAGGAGGGCGACCATCTCGGGCTCGGCGAGCGACAGCTCCACGACCTCCCGCACCCCCTGGCGGCCTATGCGGCAGGGCACCCCGAGCCAGACCCCTTCGATGCCGTAGGGCCCGTCCACGAAGGCGCTCACCGGCATCACCTCGCCGGTGTCCAGCGCCACCGCCCGGACCATGGCCTCGGCCGCCGACGACGGCGCGTAGTAGGCCGAGCCCGTCCTCAGGAGGGCGACGATCTCCGCCCCGCCGTCGCGCGTGCGGGCGACCACCTGGGCGATGTCCTCGGGCGGGAGGAGGTCGCGAAGGGGCCGGCCCCCCACCCGGGCGAGCGACGGCACCGGCACCATGGTGTCACCGTGGGACCCCAGCGTGAACGCCTCGACGCGCGAGGGAGAGACCCCCAGCCGCTCGGCGAGGAAGTGGCTGAAGCGAGCGGAGTCGAGCATGCCCGCCTGGCCCATCACCCGGTGGGTGGGCAGCCCCGAGACGGCCGCCGCCAGGGCGGTCATCTCGTCGAGGGGGTTGGAGACGACGATGAGAACGGTGTCGGGCGACGCCTCCACCAGGCGACGGGTCACGCCGCTCACGATGCGGGCGTTCGTCTCCAGCAGGTCGAGGCGGCTCATGCCCGGCTTCCGGGGGACGCCGGCGGTGATCACGCACACGTCCGAGCCCGCCGTCCCCTCGTACCCGTTGGTCCCGACGATCCTCGTCTCGAAGCCCTCGATGGGACGGCTCTGCATCATGTCCAGGGCGAGCCCCTGGGGGCGTCCCTCGATGATGTCGTTGAGGACGACCTCCTCGGCGTAGTCGGCCTCGGCGATCCGCTGGGTGAGGGTGGAGCCGTAGAAGCCGGCCCCGACGACGGTGATCTTCACGGCTCCGCCGCTAGAGGCGGTCGACGATCGCCGAGGCGAACTCCGACGTCTTCACCTCGGTGGCTCCCTCCCTGAGACGGGCGAAGTCGTAGGTGACGATGCCGTCGGCAATGGTGGCCTCCAGGGCGGCGATCACGTCGTCGGCCGCCTCCTGCCAGCCCAGGTGCTCCAGCATGAGCACGCCGGAGAGGAGCAGCGACCCGGGGTTGACCTTGTCCTGGCCGGCGTAGCGCGGGGCGGTGCCGTGAGTGGCCTCGAAGATGCCGTGGCCGGTGACGTAGTTGATGTTGCCCCCCGGGGCGATGCCGATCCCCCCGACTTGGGCGGCCAGGGCGTCGGACGCGTAGTCGCCGTTGAGGTTGGTGGTGGCGATGACATCGAACTCGTCGGGGCGGGTGAGCACCTGCTGCAAGAAGATGTCGGCGATGGTGTCCTTCACCAGGATGCGGTCGCCCGGGTCGCCGCCGCAGTCCTCCCAGCTCACCGCCACGTCGGCGAACTCCTCCTGCACCAGCTCGTAGCCCCAGCTCCGGAACGCGCCCTCGGTGAACTTCTGGATGTTGCCCTTGTGCACGAGGGTGACCGAGCGCCGGCCCTTCTTCACCGAGTACTCGATGGCGGCCCGGACCAGGCGCTTGGACCCGGTCTCGGAGACGGGCTTGAGGCCGATGCCCGAGTCGGGGCGCACCTCCCAGCCGAACTCCTCGCGCACGAACTCGATCATGCGCTTCGCCTCCGGCGTCCCCTCCTGGAGCTCCTTGCCGGCGTAGACGTCCTCGGTGTTCTCCCTGAAGAT
>DATACM010000191.1:0-6615 GCA_036259055.1 Acidimicrobiales bacterium
GCCAGAGCTCGGCGCCGCCGCCTCATCGCCGTCACCAGCCGACCCGCCGGGCACAGAGGGCACCTCGGGAGGTGACGGCTCGGTGGACGGCTCCGGTGGGGACGGCTCGGTGGAGGGCTCGGGGGCCGGGGTCTCCGGCTCCGTGGCGGGGGCGGGCGGATCGATGACGGGCACGTTCGGCTGCGCCGGGCCGGTGCCGGGCTCGGTGGGGACGGTGACGTCCGTCGCCACCTCCCCGTTGCTCGGGCTCTCGGCGGAACGCGAGGAGCGCGACCGCTTCGGTCGCTCCTCGGCACCGGTCTCGATACCCGCCTCCCGAAGGATCGAGTCGATCAATGTCGACTTCGACGCGCGGGAGGACGGCTTGACCCCCATGGCCTCGGCGATGGCGGCCAGCTCGTCCCGCTCCTTGCGTTCGAGGACGGACCGCTCCAGCGCCTGGGGCGCGATGCTCATCGTTCGCCTCCGGGCATAGGTCGTGCTCCTTTCGAGGCGCCGCTGGTCGAGGCGCCGTCGGTGGTTCCAAGGATGGTCTGGGGCGCGTCGCCGGGACGGGGCACGGCGTCGGTGGCCCGGGCGACCACCAGCTCGATGACGTGGGAGAGGGTGGCGTCGAGGTTGTAGGAGGGGACCACCGGGACGCCGTGCTGGAAGGCGAGCGACTTGATGTAGCGCTGCATCTTCACGATGTTGCCGAACAGCTCGAGGCAGTGGTCCGCCGGGCGGTTCCGGGACTCGCTCGCCCGCTTGAGGATGTGGCTGCGGTGGACCTCCTCGTCGTCGACGGTGACGATCATCGGGACGACGACGGCATGGCCGGCGAAGCCGCTGAGGTCGGCGAACCCGGGCACCAGGTGGGCCCCCTCGACGATGAGGTCGGTGCCCTCGTCGACGGCCCGCTGGATGAGCGCCTCCACGCCGACCGACACGGCCGCCGTCTGCTCACGGAAGCCGATGATCACCGGGTCGGCGTTGCGCGGCAGCGGCACCCGCACCAGGCGGGCGGTGTCGTACGACGAGGTGTGCAGCGTGGGGAAGAGCTCGGCGGTGAACATCGAGCGCATGACCTCGCGGATGGCGTCGGTGGGGATCACCCGGGTGATGCCGAGCCGGCTGGCCAGCATGGTGGCGATGGTCGACTTGCCCACCCCGGTGGCCCCTCCCAGGAGGATGACCAGCGGGACGTCGAGACGCTTGGCCCGCTGCCACTTGGCGAACGACTCGGCGTAGCGGTCGCCCGTCTCGGCCCGTAGGACGTCGAGGGCCAGCCCGTTGAGCTCCGCACGGGACACGTAGGGCAGGCCGGTGCGGGCCAGGTGCTCCTCGATCACCTCGGCCACGTGGAACGCCCGCGCCGGGGGGAGGCCCGTGGCCATGATGCTCGACGCCATGAGCCCCTTGGAGTACGGCAACTCGTACTCCTCGTCGCTGATGATCACGTGTCGGTGCGTCGTCGCCTTCATGGTCGCCTGGTGCGCCTCAAGAGGTCTCGAGATGTGCTCTGAACCGCTGCACAGCAAGATCGGTTGTGCCGAGGGCCAACTCCTCGAACGTTGCGTCTCCTCCGACGGAGACGACCCGGTTGTCGCAGAACACGACCTCCATTTCCCGCTCGAGGGCGGCCCTCGCAGCGAGGTCGACCGCCGCCGCCTTGAGCTCGACCACAAGGACGTCGGCGGCGTCCATGGCCTCCAGGTCCGCCGCCAGCTCGGGGCGGTGGGCCAGGTGGTGGGACGCGCCCACGACCTTGCAGCCGTGCTCCTGCTCGAGATGGCCGGCCATCAGATCGACGGCGGAGGCCGGTGCAGTGGTGACGTAGAAGACGCGGCGACCGGAGATCGGCTGGAGGGGCCTGGGTCTGAAAACGGTGTGGACCACCGGGGTTTCAGGTGACAAGCCCCGGATGCTTCTCTCCAGAAAGGCGACGCTCGCTGCTGAGGGGCCTTCCTTCGAAGCCGCTGCGCCTTCGGTCGCCGCTGCGCTCGAGTCAGCGAACGATGGCTCCGCCATGGTAACCACAATCAGGTCGCTCAGCAACACTCGATAGGCACCGAGATAACCGGTGACCAGCTCGGGGTCGGCGGAGGCGGGGACCACGAGGATGGTGGCATCGGCATGGGCCGGCGGGACGGCGGCACCGCTGCCCTCGTACAGCAGGAGCGGCTCGTCGCGCCGGTCGGCCAGCGCCGCCCCGGCGGCGAAGGTGTCGTCGGCCGGCGCCCCCGCCAGCCCTCCTCCGCAGCGCCGGGTGCCCACCGAGGCCACCCCGGCCATGAGGGCGTCCTCCAGGTAGTCGCTGGCGGCGTGGTCGCCCCGGTCGGCCCGGGCGAGCAGGCCGGCGGGCGAGAGGTCGGTGGAGGCCGGGTCGATCAGCTCCGGCTCGGCCGGCCCGCCCCGGCCCATGGCGACGATCACCGGTGACGTGCCGCGCTCGGCCAGGAGACGGGCGAGGCTCGAGGTGACGGCGGTCTTGCCCGTGCGCTTGCCGGTGGCCACAACCGCCACCGAGGGCTTGGACGCCAGGCGCGGGCGCGGCGGCGGGTCGAGGCGGAAGTCGGCGCCGGCGTAGGCGACGCCCCCGAGCAGGGCCCGGGCGGCCAGGCGCAGGCGGTGGCGGAAGTCGAGCACGGGCTCGTCGGAGAGGTCGTACACCAGCTCGGGCGCGAACGCCCGCAGGCCGGCGGCCAGGGCGTCGTCGGGCCCCGGGCCGTCGACCACGGGAACGCCGAGGTCGGGTGGTTCGGTGCCGGCCAGCTTCTCGCCCCCGCCGATCACCGCCGCCCCGACGACGACCCCGCCCGGCAGCCGGGAAGGCAGATGGTCGATGGCGGCCCGAACGACGGGAGGATGGTGCTCGCCGTCCACCAGGACGAGGATGCGCACGCAGGCGACCTCCGAGGACGGGACTGCCAGATTCTACCGCCCATTCCCGTATTGGGTGATGAAAGTCGCGCTATCTCGCGCTGTCAGCGGGCCAGAACGCCGGCGCTGCGCCTACCGCCGGGTGAGCCGCCCCATGAGGGTGTGGCCGGGGACGGCGGGCAGGTCGGCGGTGGCGGTCTCGCCGTAGGCGCCGCCCGGGCCGTCGGTGGAGGAGTCGACGAGGAGGTAGGGGACGGGCACCGGCGTGTGGGTGCGCAGGGCCAGGGGCGTGGCGTGGTCGGGCAGGAGGAGCAGCCGCCAGGCGCCGAGGTCGTCGAGGGCCTCGACGAGAGGGCCGATGATGCGGCGGTCCCAGTTCTCCAGGGCCTCGACCTTGGCGGCCAGGTCGCCGGCGTGGCCGGCCTCGTCGCTGGCCTCCACGTGGACGAGGAAGAGGTCGGCGCCGTCGGCGAGGGCGGCCAGGGCGGCGTCGCGCTTGCCCTCGTAGTTGGTGTCGTACCAGCCGGTGGCCCCTTCCACCTCGGTCACGGCGATGCCGGTGAGCGCGCCCAGCCCCCGGACCAGGTCGACGGCGGTGACCAGCCCCGCTCGGAGGCCGTAGGTGGAGGCGAACGAGGGGATCTCCGGCTGGGGCCCCTGACCCCACAACCACACCTGGGTGGCGGCCACCGGGGCGGCGCCCACGATGGGGCGGGAGGCCTCCATGAGCTCACGCAGGCGGGGGGCGGCGGGGCCGGTGGGCCACACCGCCGGGCGCCCGGTGAGGTCGTGAGGCGGGGTGCACTCGGCGTCGGCCCACGACGCCGGGACGACGACGATGTGGCGGTACTGCACGCCGGGGTGGAACGACACCTCGCCGTCGCCCAGCTCCTCGTCGAGGGCGGCGATCACCTCGGCGGCCGCCTCCGACGACGGGTGGCCCCCGGCGAAGTCCACCATGGTGCCGTCGGCCCCGACGGTGACGAGGTTGCAGCGGTAGGCCACCTGGTCGGGCCGCAGGCGGAGCCCCATCGCCGCCGCCTCGATGGGGGCGCGCCCGGTGTGGTAGCGAGCGGGGTCGTAGCCGAGGATCGAGAGGTTGCCGACGTCGCTCCCGGCAGGGAAACCGTCGGGGATGGTGGCGGCCCGCCCCACCTCGCCCCGGGCGGCCAGCGCGGCCAGGTGCGGCATGGACGCGGCCTCGAGGGGCGTGCGCCCGCCCAGCTCGGGGACCGGCTCGTCGGCCGCCCCGTCGGGGACGCAGACGACGTACTTCATCCCGCCGAGCCTACGGCGATCAGAGCCCCAGCTCGGCCCGGATCGCCTCCTCGTCGGGGTCGATGGGGACGGGGACGGCGACCTCGGCGATGGCCCGGTCGGGGTCCTTCAGGCCGTGCCCGGTGAGCGTGCACACAACCGTCGCGTCCGAGGGGGCGCCCACCTTGAGCAGGCCGGCCACCGAGGCCGCCGACGCCGGCTCGCAGAACACCGCCTCCTCGGAGGCGACGAAGCGGTAGGCCGCGAGGATCTCGTCGTCCGTGACGGCCTCGATGGCGCCGCCGGATTCGGCGGCCGCGGCGGTGGCCCCGTACCAGGAGGCGGGGTTGCCGATGCGGATGGCGGTAGCGACGGTCTCGGGGTGTTCGACGGGGTGGCCCAGCACCAGGGGCGCCGCTCCGGCCGCCTGGAACCCGTGCATGGCCGGGAGGCGCGTGATGCGCCCGGCGTCCTGGTACTCCCGGTAGCCCTTCCAGTAAGCCGTGATGTTGCCGGCGTTGCCGACCGGGATGCAGTGGAGGTGCGGGGCGTCGCCGAGGGTGTCGACGACCTCGAACGCCGCCGTCTTCTGCCCCTCGATGCGGAAGCGGTTCACCGAGTTGACGACCGTCACGGGGAACCGCTCGGCCAGCGAGCGCACGAGGGCGAGGGCGTGGTCGAAGTTCCCCCTGATCTGCAGCACCCTCGCCCCGTGGATCAGGGCCTGGGCCAGCTTGCCCAGGGCGATGTAGCCCTCGGGGATGAGCACCGCGCAGCTGAGGCCCGCTCTGGCCGCGTAGGCGGCGGCCGAGGCCGAGGTGTTCCCGGTGGACGCGCACACCACCGCCTCCGCCTTCTCCTCCAGGGCCTTGGAGATGGCCATCGTCATCCCGCGGTCCTTGAACGATCCGGTGGGGTTGGCGCCCTCGTACTTGAGCCACACCTCGGCGCCGACCCGCTCGGAGAGCCGGGGCGCCGGCAGCAGTGGTGTGGCGCCCTCCTGGAGGGTGACCACCGGGGTGCCGTCGCCGACGGGGAGGAAGTCCCGGTACTGCTCGATGACGCCCCGCCACCCGGCCGCGGCCACCGCCCCTGCCCCTACTCGGGCCCCACCACGCGCAGCAGCGTGCCCACCCGGTCGACGACGTCGAGCTGTCGGAGGTCGTGGATCGTGGCCTGGACGGCGCGCTCGGCGGCGGTGTGGGTGACCAGCACGAGGCGGGCCTCGTCGCCCAGCCCGACCTGCTCCATCTTGAGGATGGAGACGCCGTGGCGGGCGGTGACGCCGGCCACCTTCTCGAGGACGCCAGGACGGTCGACGACGTCGATCGTGAGGTAGTACTGCGAGCTCAGCTCGTCGATCGGCTTGATCCGCGCCCGGCCCAGGCCGGCCGGCCCCGCGGCCGTCCCCTGGCGCAGGTTGACCGCCGCGTCGACCAGATCCCCCAGGACCGCCGACGCGGTGGGCCGGCCTCCCGCTCCCCGGCCGTAGAACATGAGCTCGCCCGCCGCCGCTCCCTCGACGAACACGGCGTTGAACGACTCCCGCACCGACGCCAGTGGGTGCTCGGCCGGGATCATCGCCGGGTGCACGCGCACGGCGATCTCCCGAGGCCGCGGTGCGCCGTCGTCGTCGAGCGTGGTGTCGCCGACCGCCTCCACCAGGGCGAGGAGCTTGACCACGTAGCCGAGGCGGGCGGCCATGGCGATGTCCTCGGGGGTGACGCCCGAGATCCCCTCGCGGTAGACGTCCCCGGCGACCACGTTGGCGCCGAAGGCGACGCTGGCGATGATGGCGGCCTTGGCTGCGGCGTCCCAGCCCTCGACGTCGGCCGACGGGTCGCGCTCGGCGAACCCCAGCTGCTGCGCTTCGGCCAACGCCTCCGAGAACGACTGGCCCGACTCGGTCATCCGGGTGAGGATGAAGTTGGTCGTGCCGTTCACGATGCCCATGACCCGCACCAGGCGGTCGCCGGCCAGGGACTCCCGGAGAGGGCGGATGAGCGGGATGGCGCCGGCCACCGAGGCCTCGTACAGCAGGTCGACGCCCGACTTGGCCGCCGCCTCGAGGAGCTCGGCGCCGGCGTTGGCGAGGACCTCCTTGTTGGCGGTGACGACGGGCTTGCCCGCCTCGAGGGCGGTGTGGATGAGGCGTCGGGCGGGCTCCATGCCGCCCATGAGCTCGACCACCACCTCGACCTCGGGGTCGGTCACCAGGCCGTGGGCGTCGTGGGTGAGCACCCCGTCGGCGAAGGACACGGGCCGGTCGCGCGCCAGGTTGTGCACCGCCACCCGGACGACCTCGAGCCGCACGCCCGAGCGGGCGGCGATGGTGTCTCCGTGCTCGTCGACCAGCTGGCACAACGCCGACCCGACCGTTCCGCAGCCCAGGACGCCCACGCCCACGGTGCTTCCGTCCACGACGGCCACCGTACAGCGGCCGCTTGCAGCGGCCTCTCAACTGCTTGGTGCCGCCTCCGGCGGCGCTCAACCCTT
>DATACM010000192.1:0-2157 GCA_036259055.1 Acidimicrobiales bacterium
GATGTCGAGGAAGCGCCCGATCAGCGGCACGTCGACGAGGTCGCCCAGCCCCTCGCCCCGGAGCCAATACATCACCCGCAGGATCTCGCTGCGCCAATAGACGGTCCGCAGGATCTCGGACTTGGGGATGGAGCTCATCGACCCTCCTGGGCGATCGCCGGGCGCGACGGCCAGTAGATGAACACCGAGTACATACAGGATACATCTAGGGACCGGACAACCGCCTGGTTTTGTGGGGCGACCGTGAAGAGCCACCCGGTCGAACTGATCGGCCAGGTGGCTCTCCAGCGACCACTTCCCCGATCAGTTCGGGCAGGTGGCTGCGGTGGGCGCGGCCGGCGCCGGGCCGGGGCCCCCGTGGCTCGGGCCGAACCTGCGTTACGCGCGGCGGTCGGGCAGAATGAGCCAACCCCGGTCGTCCCCGGAGCCGCCGAGCAGAGAGAGGAACTGCCCCATGGCCCGTCGCTGAGTGAGTCGTGGAGGGTCGTCCGGTCGGACGACCGCCCTCACGACCGCCGGGGTCGTGCCGAGGGGACGGCAGGCTCGCTGAGCCTCCTCCGGGCGCCCTGGCGGAGGAGCACCGCCCGCCCGATCACGAGGAGATGACACAGCACATGCCGTCCGCGCCTGCCGACGCACCGACGGACGCCGCACCTGGCGCCCCACCTTCCTACCTGGCCGCCCTGGCGACGGTCGTGGCCGACGTGGTCGAGCCCCGGGCCGCCTCCGTGGACCGCGAGGGCGCCTACCCGCGCGAGGCGCTCGACGCCCTCGGCCGGGTCGGCCTGCTGGGCCTGGTGAGCGCCAGGGAGGTGGGAGGGGGGGGTGAGGGGCTGCGGGCCGCCGCCGCGGTGGTCCAGGAACTGGCCCGCCACTGCGCGTCGACCGCCATGGTCGTCCTCATGCACTACGCCGCCACCGCGGTGCTCGAGGCCAACGGGCGCCGGGAGGTACGGGAGGCGGTGGCCGCCGGGAGCTACGTGACCACCTTGGCCTTCTCGGAGCGTGGCTCCCGCAGCCATTTCTGGGTCCCGATGAGCACGGCGGTGGCCGACGGCGACGACCGGGTCCGCCTCGACGCAGAGAAGAGCTGGGTCACCTCGGCCGGCCACGCCGACGGGTACGTGTGGTCGAGCCGCCCGCTGGCCGCCGACGGGGTCAGCACCCTGTGGCTCGTGCCGGCGGGCGCGGCGGGCCTTTCGGTCGGTACCCCGTTCGACGGGCTCGGGCTCCGGGGCAACAGCTCCAGCCCCATGTCGGCGGACGGCGTGGTGGTCGACGGCGACGCCATGCTCGGCCCCGACGGCGGCGGGTTCGACGTCACGGTGGGCACCGTCCTGCCCTGGTTCCAGGTCATGAACGCCGCATTCTCGGTGGGGACGGCCGACGCCGCCACCGCCAAGGCGGCGCGTCACGCGGCCACCACCCGCCTGGAGCACCTCGACCAGTCGCTGGCCGACAACCCCGTCACCCGGTCCCACGTCGCCAAGATGAGGGTGCGGACGGACGCTGCCGGGGCCCTCCTCTCCGACACCCTCGACGCCGTCGAGTCGGCCCGGGAGGACGCCCTGCTGCGGCTCCTCGAGGTCAAGGCGGCGGCCGGGGAGACCGCCACCGAGGTCACCGAGCTGGCCATGCGGGTGTGCGGCGGTGCCGCCTTCCGCAAGGAGGTCGGCGTCGAGCGCCACTTCCGCGACGCCCGGGCGGCGACCGTCATGGCGCCCACGACCGACGCCCTCTACGACTTCATCGGCCGGGCCGTCTGCGGCCTGCCGGTGTTCTGAGTCCGCCGTGGCACCCGGCGACGACGTCCTCGTGACGGGCGCGGTGGCCTACGACGCCAAGGTCGTCACCATCTGGGAGGGGTTCCGGCGGTGGTTCGCCGCCAACGGCCTGCCCTTCGACTACGTCCTCTACTCCAACTACGAGCGCCAGGTCGAGGCCCTCGCCGTAGGGGAGGTCCACGTGGCCTGGAACTCGCCACTGGCGTGGATCCGGTCGGAGCGCCTGGCCCGGGCCACGGGACGGGAGGCGCGGGCGCTGGCGATGCGCGACACCGACTGCGACCTCACCTCGGTCGTGGTGGTGCGCACGGACTCGCGGATCGAGGAGGTGCCCGACCTCCTCGAGCGCACGGTCGGCGTGGGTGCGGTCGAC
>DATACM010000193.1:0-7292 GCA_036259055.1 Acidimicrobiales bacterium
CTTCGGGTACGACCCCGACATCGCCGAGCACCATGCCCGCGCTCCCGAGCGCTCGGCGTTCACGGAGGGCCTGCTGCAGGTCGCGGTGGGTATCCCCGCCTACTCCGCGCTGATGCTCGGGGCCGTGTTCCTCGTGCGTAGCGTCGTGGCCGCCCGCCGCCGTGACGGCGACGCGGGCGCCCCCCGTCCACCGGTGGCGAGCGCCGCCCAGGCAGGTCCGGGCTAGGCCTCGAAGGGTCCAGGGGTGACCGGTCGGGGTCGCCCGCCGGCGGGTACGGTGCTCAAGTGAGGGTTCAGCTGTTCGGCGTCCGCGGCTCGACGCCGGCGTCCGGAGCCGAGTTCCTCCGCCACGGCGGCCACACGTCCTGCGTGGGGCTGTCCCACGACGGCGCGCCGCCCTCCCTCGTCCTCGACGCCGGCACCGGGCTCAGAGGGCTGGCCCACGCCCTACGGGGCGCCGCCTTCCTCGGGACGATCGCACTCAGCCATCTCCACTGGGACCACGTCCAGGGGCTTCCCTTCTTCTTCGCCGCCGACCATCCCGACAGCCGCATCACCGTCCTCATCCCCGAGCAGGGGGATCCCGAGCAGGTGCTGGCCCGGGCGATGTCGCCGCCGCACTTCCCCGTCCGGCCGAGCGAGCTGCGGGGGGTGTGGCGGTTCGCCGGGCTGCCCGAAGGGCCGGCGGAGCTCGAGGGGTTCTCCGTGCTGGCCCGCGACATCCCCCACAGCGGCGGGAGGACGTTCGGGTTCAGGGTGTCCGACGGGCGGGCCACCATCGCCTACCTCTCCGACCACCATCCGCTGGGGCTGGGACCGGGCCGCGACGGGCTGGGCGCCCGGCACGAGGCGGCGCTCAGCCTGGCCGACGGTGTCGACCTGCTCGTGCACGACGCCCAGCACGTCGAGGGCGAGTTCCCCGCCAAGGCGTACCTCGGTCACTCCACCGTCGAGTACGCGGTCGCCCTGGCCCGGGAGGCGAACGCCCGCAAGCTCCTGCTGTACCACCACGACCCCGATCGCACCGACGACGAGATAGACGCCATCGTGGCCGGAACCGACGGCACCGCGTCGCTGATCGTGGAGGCGGCGGCGGAGGGCACGACCATCGACCTTCCCGGACGCGGTCGGTCCGAGTGACGAGCCTCCTCGTCAGTGGCGGCCGGCGAGCTCGCCTCGCCCCTGGCGGCGGGCAGCGGTCGACAGGTAGACGTCGGCCAACCGGTCGACCATGGCCTGCAGCGGGAAACGGCTGCGGGCCCGCGCCGCCGCCGCCTCTCCGAGCTGTCGGCGACGAGGCTCGTCGGCCAGGAGGTCGGTGACGGCACCCGCCAGTGCCCGGGCGTCGCCGGGCGGCACCACCACGCCCGTGCGGCCCGACACGTTCACCCAGGAGGTGGCCGTCCCGACCTCGGTGGAGACGGCGGGCGTCCCGTACGCCATGGCCTCGAGGAGGGCCAGGCAGAACGCCTCGGCCCGGCTGGTGGACGGGACGACGAAGACGTCGGCGGCCCGGTAGTAGGCCGCCCGCTGGTTGTCGGACAGCGTGCCGACGAAGGAAACCCGCGACCCGAGGCCCGCCCGGTGAACCTGGGTCTCGAGCTCGGCACGCTTGGGGCCGTCGCCGGCGACCACCAGGGTGGCGTCCACCGACCGCATGGCTTCGAGCAGGACGTCGACGCCCTTGTACCAGACGAGGCGCCCCACGAAGAGCACCAGAGGCCCGGGATGGCGGCGGCGAACTTCCGCCACCTCCGCGGCAGACGGTTGCCAGCGACCGGGGTCGAACCCGTACGGGACGACGTGCACGCGGTCCCGGTGGTGACGCAGCGGCGGGGTGGCGGCCAGCATGGGCGAGGCCACGAGGATCCGGTCGGCGCGGGCCAGGAACCGCTGCTGCAGAGGGGAGTAGAGATGGGCCAGGCGGGGGCTGCGCACCGGGTCGGCGTGGTAGCTCGCCACCACCGGCGTCGTGACGGAGCTGGCGAGCAGGGCCAGCTCCCCGACAGGGTTCGGCATGTGGAAGTGGAAGATGTCGGCGTCGCTGTCGCGAAGCTCCCGCGGCCACGACCACGTCACCGGCGCCGAGGACACCCGGCACCGCTCGGCCGTCTCGACGAACCGCACTCCGAGGTGCTCGTGCACCCGGCGCGTCCTCGAACGCGACGAGGTGAGGACCGAGAACGAGAACCCGTCCAAGGAGCGGGTGATGTCGTGGACGTGGAGCTCCACGCCGCCACGGGTCGGCGGATAGGCATCCTTGAAGGTGTGGAGCACTCTCACGGCGCAGGGGAGTTCTACTACGCCCGTCGGTGGTGCACGAAGGGTGAACGCCGAGGCCTCCTGGCGCGTCCACGTGGTCGAGCCTGGCGGGCGGGGCGGGGCGCACACACTAGGTTCAGTCTGCTTCCCCATGCGTCTCTGGATCGTCACGCCGGTCACCCTCGCCCACGGCCGGTCCGGCGGCATCGAGCACCACACCGAGCTCCTGGCCACCGGGCTCTCGGCTCGTGGGCACGAGGTCACCGTCGTCACCACCGCCCACCCGGACGGGAGGACCACCGACCGCATGGGCGACGTCGAGCTCATGTACGTCCCCGGGTCCTCCTCGCGGCCCGACGAGCCGCAGTGGTGGGCCGACACCTACGCGCGGTTGCGAGCCGTCCACGCCGAGCAGCCCGTCGACGCCGTGGTCAGCCTTTCGGCGGGCGCCCTGGGCTGGCTCGCGCCGGCACGGACCGAGCTGGGGGTCCCGGCCGTGGTGGTGCTCCACGCGTCGCTCGGCGGCGAGCTCCGCCGGACGTGGAGGGAGGCCAGGACGGTGCGGGGCTGGTACCGACTGGCGCGGCTCGCCGGGAGGACGGCGCCGCTCCTGCTCCGCTGGCGGCGGGCGGCGCCGGCGGTGGCCGCATGGGCGCCGGTCAGCCAAGCGGTCGCCGCCGAATCGAGGCGCGAGCTCGGCATTCCCTCCGACCGCGTCACCGTCGTACCTGCGTGTGTCGACGTCGAACGCTTTCGCCCCGACCCGATCGTCGGCGAGGCGTGGCGTGCCGCCAGCGGCCTGTCGGCCGACGACCGCCTCCTCGTGGTGGCATCCCGCCTCGAGTCGGCGAAGGGCGTCGGGGTGGCCATCGACGCGACGGCCCGCCTGCGTGCT
Organism: Acidimicrobiales bacterium; assembly: GCA_036259055.1. GTDB lineage: Bacteria > Actinomycetota > Acidimicrobiia > Acidimicrobiales > AC-14 > DASZJY01. The sequence goes on from DATACM010000193.1 coordinate 3,158, forward strand.
CGTCGGGATGACGTGGTGCTCGCCGTCGCCGGCGCCGGCGCCGCCGCCTTCCGGCGCACTGCCCGGGTGCTCGGTCTGGGCCCGGCAGTCCGGTTCCTCGGCCCGGTGGACCACGGGGAGCTGCCCGCCGTCCTGGCCGCCGCCGACCTCTTCGTGCTGCCCTCCCTCGGCCCCGAAGGCCTTCCCCTGAGCGCCTTGGAGGCGGCGGCGGCCGGGTTGGCAGTGGTGGCCAGCGACGTCCCGGGCGCCAGGGAGGCGGTGGTCGACGGGGTCACCGGCGTCCTCGTCCCGCCTGGCGACCCCGAGGCACTGGCGCGGGCGATCGAGGAGCTTCTCTCCGACGGCGCCCGGCGGCGAGGGCTGGGCAAGCAGGCGCGGGTGCACGCCGAGCAGCGCTTCAGCCAAGCGGTCGTGGCCGAGACGGTCGAGAAGCTGCTGGTCGACGTCGCCGCTCGCCAGAGGGGCCACGGCCGGCCGGGCCATCAGTGACCGGCAGGCTCGAGGTCGCGGTGGTCATCCCGTCGCTGACCGGCGCGGTCGGGGAAGTGCTCGAGTCGATCCGCCGCCAGTCGCCCCCGCCCGCCGAGGTCGAGGTGGTGCGCGGCGTCCGTCCCAGCGGTCGGGCCAGGAACCTGGGCGCCGCCCGCACCGGAGCGCCCCTGCTGGTGTTCGTCGACGACGACGCCGTCCTCGGCGCTGACGACACGCTCGCCCGGCTGGTGGCGCCGCTCGCCGCCGATCCCACCGTCGCGGTGGCGGGTGCGGCCAAGCTGCTGCCCCCGGGTTCCTCGAGGTTCCAGCGCCGGGTGGCGCGCGAGGTGCCCCGCATCGAGCACCCCGTCGTCGACCGGGTCGTCGACGCCGACCCACCGCTCGACGGCCCGGGGTACACCGACGTGACGACGACGTGCTGCGCGATGCGCAGGGACGTGTTCGAGGCGGTCGGCGGGTTCGACGAGAGCCTCCTGCGGGGGGTCGACACCGAGCTGTTCCACCGCCTCCGCCGCCGCGGCGACCGCCTGGTGATGGCGCCGGGGGCGTGGACGTGGCACCCGGCGCCGGCGACGATGGGCGCCCTGTTGTCCAAGCACTTCCTGTACGGCGTGGGCTACTCCCAGGAGGTCCGTCGCGACCCGTCCCGGGCGGCCGGCCGCTACCTGCACACGCCCGCCCACGCCGCCGCCTATCTCGTGCTGCGGACCGCCTTGCTCGTGCCCAACATCTTCCTGCCCTGGTCCCACTCGGCGCCGTCGTGGCGGCCCTCGGTGAAGCCGCTGAAGGCCCTGAGCAGCTACGCCGCCGCCCTCGGCTACGTCTACGGGTGGTACCGCCATCGAGACGGGCGGTCGAGCGCCTCCCGGTAGACCTCGGCGGTCAGCGCCGCCGTGCGCGCCGGCGAGTAGGCGGCGGCCCGGGCCAGGCTTCGGCGGGCCAGCTCGGCGCGGCACTCCATGGCCTCGACGATGGCACCGGCGATCGCCGGCGGCTCGGCGGTGGCGAACCGAACGGCGGCGTCGCCGGTGACCTCGACGAGCGCCGGTGTGTCGGAGCAGGCGACGGCCGTCCCGCAGGCCATCGCCTCGAGCACCGGGAACCCGAACCCCTCCGCCGAGCTGGCGGTGACGAAGAGCTGGGCCCCGGCGTAGAGAGCGGGGAGGTCGTCGTCGGGAACCCGTCCCAGGAACCGGACGGCGGCGGTGTCGGCGCCTGCGGCGACCCGCCCCTCCCGCGGCCCGGCTACCAGCAGCACGATGTCGTCGCTGGCGGTGGCCCGGTAGCGCGCCACCGCGGCCGTCAGCCGGGCCAGGTTCTTGTGGGGCCGGTCGGTACCGACGTAGAGGAGGTAACGGTGGGGCAGCCCGAGCCGCTCGGTGACCGACCGCCTGGCCTCGGCGCCCGGCGCCCGGAAGCGGGCGGCGACCGCGGCGGGGACGACCCGCAGCTTGTGGGCGAAGGTGGGGAAGGCGCGGCCGATCTCTCGAGCCGAGGCACGTGAAGCGGTGAGGACGAGGCGCGCCCGGCGCAGGGCCAGCCGCACGGCCAGGGCGACGGCCCGACGGTTGGTGCCCGCGCCGGGGCGTATGCCGATGACGTCGAAGATCGTCACTACGACCGGCAGCGGCACCGCGTAGGGGAAGACCAGATACGGCGCGTGCCAGAGGTCGAACGGCGAGGCCGTTCTGGCGCGCCGGATGGTTGGTTGGGCGCCACCTTCGTCACCCACTTCGGCCGAGAGCGGGAGCCGCCATTGCTCGGCCCACGAACGCGGAGGTGGCCCCTCGCTCAGAAGGGTGAGCTGGGGGCCGTCGGGCAGCTGGGCCAGCCCTTCGCCGAGGACTTCGACGTAGCGCGCGATGCCCGGATAACGGTCGGCCGGGTAGCGGCTGTCGAGCACGACGCGCACGGCGGCACCGTGGTTAGCATGCGGCCGTGCCCGAGGGGCGTGCGGGGAGGGTCAGGTGGGCGCTCGTCCTCGTGCTCGCCGTCCTCCTGGCCGGGGCCTGCGGCGACGACGACGGCGACGAGCAGGCGGCGGACGCCGGACCGACCAGGGGGCGGTTCGGGTGCCTCGACTTCGTGGCCACCGTCACCTCGGGGCCGGGCACGGGCAAGTCCTGGACGGGCGACCTGGTCCTCACGCCCGACGAGACCGGCGCGTTCACCGGCCACCTGGTGCCGGTGGGCGCCGCCAACCGGGAGACGCTCGAGGTCACCGACCGGTCCCGAGCGATCTGCCGGGCGGTGGGGCAGCGCAACGCCGCCCAGGTGAGCTGGTTCCTGTACTGCCCGAACAACGAGGTGATCTTCGGCACCGGGCAGATCACCTACATCGGCGGCGTGCAGCAGTTGCGCGGCATCACCAGCGGCCCGGGGGACAGCGACTTCGGCGTCTACCACGGCCGCAACTACCCGCCCTACATCCGCATCATCAGCGGCGATTGACCAGCGCGGCGCTGGGCGGGCGCTCGTCGGTCGCCGCGACCCGCACGCTGATGCTGGGGTTGGTCGTCGCCGTTCCCCTGGCCGTTGCCCCCGGGACGAGCCCCACCCGGAGCTATCCCCGCTACGTGCTCGTCGTGGCCGGCGCGGTCGTGGTCCTCGTGGTGGTCGGCGCCGGCGTGGTGCTCGGAGGTCACCGGCCGGCATGGCGCAATGGCCTGCACTGGCCCGTCCTGGGCCTGGTCGGCTGGACGGCCCTTTGCGCTCCGTTCGCCGACGACGTGGGCACCGCCGTCGGCGGCTACCCCGGGTCCTACAACGGGCTCTCGACCACCGTCTCCCTCGCCGTCGTCTTCTTCGCCGCCGCGTCGCTCCCAGCCCGCGACGGGCGGCGCCTGCTGGCGGCGCTGTGGTTCGGCGCCGGCGGTGCCGTCACCCTCTACGGGCTCGTGCAGCTGGCCGACCGCGTCGTCGACCCGGGCGGCCGAGGGTGGGACCTGGTCCCTCCGGCGATCGCTCCCTGGAGCATCTCGTCGACGCTGGGCAACCCGAACCACCTGGCCGGTTTCGCCGCCATGGTGCTACCGGTCGGCGCCGCCCTCTTCCGGCACGAGCTACTCCCGGTCGGGAGACGGGTGCTGCCGTGGATGGTGGGCGCCGGCGGTGTCCTGCTGGCCACCGCCGTCGCCTTGGGAGCGATCGGCGTGGCCAAGAGAGACCTCGGCTCCTCCCTCGACCTGGGCGCCGGCAGCACCTTGGACCTGCGCGTCCAGCTCTGGACGGTCGCCGGGAGTATGACCGCCGCCCACCCGGTGGTCGGCGTGGGCCCGGACGGGTTTGCCTCCGCCTTCCCCGACCACGTCACCGACGAGTTCGCCCAGAGGTTCGGCGTGTCCGCGGTGGCGACCGACGCCCACAACTTGTTCGCCAGCGCCGCTGCCAACCTCGGCCTTCCCGGCCTGGCCGCCGTGCTCCTCTTCGTCGGGGCGGCGGGACGGCAGCCGGCGCGGGCCTGGCGGCGGCGGACGGCGGCGGCGAGGGGAGGCGAGGCCGCCGCGGCGCGCGCTGATCGACTCCTGCTCGGAGGCGTCGCCGCCGGACTGGTCGGGTACCTGGTGCAGGCCAGCTTCAATACCCAGCCGGTGTCGCTCACCTTCGTGGCCTGGACGCTGCTGGCGGTCGCCTGCATCCTCTC
>DATACM010000194.1:0-40226 GCA_036259055.1 Acidimicrobiales bacterium
CGATCCGACGAGGACCAACCGGTCCACCCGATCGGGGTAGGTGGCGGCCACCCGGCGGGCGACGACAGAGCCCATCGAATGGCCGACGAGCGTGGCGCGGGTGACATGGAGGGCGTCCATGAAGCCGACGACGTCGGCGGCGAAGTCGTCCATCGAGTACCCGGACTCCGGTCGGTCCGAGTCGCCGTGGCCCCGCTGGCTCAGCGCGTAGGCGCGGTAGCGAGTGGCGTCGAGCAAGGGCAGCAACCGGCTGAAGGAGAACCACGAATCGGTGATCCCGTGGAGGAAGACCAGTGTCTCTCCGTCCGGATGGCCGTACTCGGCGTACTCGAGCCGGAGCCCCGACTCGAGTCGTGTGGTCTCAAGCTGCAGGGGCGTGTGGGTGGTGGACATGGCTGTTCCTCCCTGTCTGGGTTCGGTTGACGTGAGCGGGTCGGTGGCGGCGCGGGCCGAGCCGGGGCGAGCGATCGACGGCACTGACGGGCGACGGGCCTCCGCTGAGCAGGCTGGGGTGCGTGACCCGGAGCCGTTGGACGGCCCAGAAGGCGTCAGGGACGCTCTGCTGCACGACCTTCACGACGTGTCGGACCTGGGCGTCGTCGACCGTGACGCAGGCCACCGTCACCGAACCTCGAAGCCCCTCGGCGGGGAACCACGTGGCCGGCCAGCCGAGGCCCCGTAGCCTCTCGACCAGTCCGCCGTCGTCGCCGTCAACGACCACCTGGATCTCCGACTTGCCGCGGGAGGCACGCTCGTCGAGGTAGAGGCCGACCAAGGTCCCGGCCGCCACGCCGAGCCCGTAGCCCACGACCCGAACCGGGGCGTCCAGGCTGGCCGCCAGGCTCGAGAAGGCCACCGCGAACACGACGGCCTCGAGGGCGGCGACGGCGGAGCCGAGGATCTTCCTGCCCCGGGCGGCGAACGCCACCCGCAGGGTCCACAAGCCGACGTTGACCAGCGCCATGATCGCCATGACCACGCCGCCGGCCAGTCCGTCTCCCGCCAGAACCCCACTCGGAGCACTCACCGTCGCCTCCTCGATCTCATGCACCGGTTGTAAGGCGGCAGGGGCTTTCAGGCTTGGAGGCGGGGTGGAGAAAACGTGGAGACCAGCGTTGGGAGACCAGGACGCGTAGCGTCACCCCCGTGGGGCAGGGCGTGTACCGGTTCGGCGCCTGCGAGCTCGACGAGGGTCGCCGCGAGCTCCGCCGGGACGGGCGGGTCCAGCACCTCGAACCCCAGGTCTTCGACGTCCTCACCTACCTGATCCGCCACCGGGACCGCGTGGTGTCCAAGATCGAGCTCCTCGACCAGGTCTGGGGGAACCGCTTCGTCAGCGAGTCGGCGCTGACCAGCCGGATCAAGACGGCAAGGCAGGCGGTCGGAGACACTGGACGGGAGCAGACGGCCATCCGCACCGTGCACGGGCACGGGTACCGCTTCGTGGCGCCGGTCGAGGCGCCTTCGGAGAGCGGAGCGCCGCCGGGAGTGGGCGGCCGGGCTCGCGCCGAAGGCCACGGACTGGTTGGGCGGTCGTTCCCCTTCGACCGCCTCGAGAAGCGCTTCGCCGAAGCCGCCCTCGGTGCCCGCCGCACCGTGCTCATCTCCGGTGAGGCGGGCATCGGCAAGACGGCACTGGTCGAGGCCTTCGTCAGCCAGATGGGCCCCCAGGTGCGCGTCGCCAGGGGCCAATGCCTCGAACCCCGGGGGACGGCGGAGCCTTACCTGGCCGTCTTCGACGCACTCAGTCGGCTCTGCCGCGGACCGAGTGGTGCCGAAGTGGTCGACGTCCTGGCCGCGGCAGCTCCGTCATGGCTGCTGCAGATGCCCTCGCTGCTGTCGGACGGGAGGCGGGCCGAGGTGCGAGCGCGCAGCCTCGGGGCATCGAGCCAGCGCATGCTGAGAGAGCTGATCGATGCGATCGAGCTGCTGGCCGCCGATCGACCGCTGATCGTGCTGTTGGACGATCTCCATTGGAGCGACGGTCCGACCGCCGTCTTCTTCGACTGGCTGGCTCGCCGCACCGACCCCGCCCGGCTCCTCCTCATCGGCGCGCTGCGAGTGGAAGGAGCGAGCGGTGGCGGCATTGCCGACGTGGCGCGCGGGCTCCTGGTGGGAGGCCATGCCGAGGAGCTCCGCCTCCAACGGCTCGACCGCTCCGACATCGAGGGGTTGCTGGAGACCTGGCTCCCCGGGCTGCCGCCCGCGTTGGCCGTGCTGGTGCACCAGCGGACCGGGGGTGTGCCGTTGTTCGTCCGAGACCTGGTGTCTTCCTGGATCGATGCCGGCGTGGTCGTCGCCGACGAGGCGGGGCGATGGACGCTCGAGGGTGGGCTGGAGGACCTGGCGCCGACGGTGCCTCCGAGCGTCCAGCTGCTCGTCGAGGGGGCGCTGGCCCGGCTGTCGGAGGAACACGTCGAGGCGCTCGAATCCGCCGCCGTCGCGGGCGCGGAGTTCTCCTCCGCCCTGCCCGCGGCGGCAACCGGACGGGGCGATGAGGAGTTGGAGGCCAGCTACACCGAATTGGCACGGCGGGGCCTCTTCGTCACCGCCGGCGGCACCGACAACTGGCCCGACGGCACGGTATCGGCCCGCTTCCGCTTCCTCCACCAACTGCATCAGCAGCTCCTCTACGAGCGGGTGCCCCCCGGACGACGGGCGAGATACCACCTGGCGGTGGGTGAGCGGCTGGAGAAGGGCTACGGGGCCCAGGTCGACGAACACGTGGGTGAGCTGGCCGTCCACTTCGAGCGCGGGGGCGACCCCATGCGGGCCACCGACTACCTGCGCCGCACGGCCGAGCTGGCGATGGTCCGGGGGGCGTATCCCGAAGCGCTCGCCCACCTCGACGCCGCCCTGCGCCAAACCCCGCGGATTCCCGCGGACGACGTCCGCAGTCGAGTCGAGTTGACGCTCCAGCTCGTCCGAGGCTCCGTCCTGATCGTCATCCGAGGCTGGGCCGCACCCGAAGTGGAGGAGTCGTACCGCCGAGCGGCGGACCTCTGCCGCCGCCTGAACGACCCGCCGGAGAGCCACATCGTGGCCGTCGGGCTCGCCAGCCTGGAGGAGATGCGGGGCCGCCACCACGAGACGCAGGCACTGTTGGAGCCCCGCCTCGAAGCGCGTCCCGGCGTCCTCGCGGTCGAGACCTACGAGCTCCTGGCTTGCGCCGCCTTCCACTTGGGCAGGTTCGAGAAGGCGATAGAGCGCGCCCGTCAGGGCTTGGCCCTCCATCGTCCCGACGCGCCCAATGAGCTCTACGCCCGTCACGGCGTGGACCCGGCCATCATGTGCCACGGGTGGGCGGCCTGTGCGTCGTGGTTCCTCGGGCGGACCGGGGAAGCCTTCCGGCACATGGATGAAGCGGCGGCCGTGGCCGGCGACCAGCCGTACGCCGTGGCCGGCGTGGCAGTCGAGCGCGCCTTCGTGCATCAGTACCGGGACGAGCCCCGGGCCGTCCGGGAGTGGGCGGAAGCCGCCGTCGCCCTGGCGACGGAGCACGGTTACCCCTTCCGGTTGGTACAAGCAAGGATCATGCAGGGGTGGGCCTGGGCTGCGTGCGGTCGGGGCGAGGAGGGGGTGGCGGAGCTGCGCGCCGCTCTGGAGGCCTACGAAGCGACGGGGGCATTCGTCGAGTGGCCGCACTACCTGGGAATGCTGGCGGATGCCCTGTTGCGGACGGGTCATGCGAGCGAGGCGCTGGACCAGCTGGATCGAGCCTTCGCCGCCCTCGAACCCGGACGGACGTACTTCTACGAACCGGAACTCCACCGGCTCCGGGCGGACGCCATCCTCGCCACCGGGGACAGCAACGGCGCGGACGAGGCCCGAGCAGCCGTCGACCGTGGACTGGAGCTGGCCGCCTCCCTGCGATCGCCAACCGTCCGGTTACGACTGCTGCTCGGCTCCGTCGAGCTCAGGACGGAAGACCGCGACATCGAGAAGCTCCGGGGGGTGATCCGCGCGACGGTGGCCAGCCTTCCCGAGGACGACCACGCCCCCGACATTCTGCGCGCCCGGGCTCTGTGAGCAACCGTTCGGACGATGTGGCGGCTGGCCCCCTCACCCTCGCTTGATCCGGCCTCGGAGGGCGGCAAAGCAGAGCGACATGCTGACGGCGCCGACCACGCCGATGGCGACCAGCGCCTCGGCGAGCTCCCCCCACTGCCAGCCGTCCACCAGGACCACCGACCGCATGCCTTCGAGGAGGTACGTGACCGGGTTGAACCCGGCGATCGTGTCCAGCCACGGCGACAGCTGCTCCCGCGGCACATAGGACGACGTGAGGAAGAGGAACGGGAAGAACAACAAGAAGCTCGAGTTCACGGCGGCGGGGTTGCCCGTCTTGAGGGCGATGGCGTAGCCGAAGCCAGCGAACGCCAGGCTCCACAGCGACGCCAGGGCCATGAACACGAGCACACCCGACAGGCCCCCGTCGAACCCCACGCCGAGGATGACACCGAGGGCGATGATCGGGACGGTCAAGCAGGCGGCGACGGCCACGTCGGCGGCCATGTGGCCCATGAGGATGGCGGTCCGGCGCACCGGCGTGAGGAGCAGCCGGTCGAAGTAGTGGTCGTGAACGTCGAGCACGACCCCAGGCGCTCGGGAGACGCCGGTGACCCCCAAGAGCACGGCCGTCGCCATCTGGAAGGCGGTGAAGTCGAAGCCCGGGATCTGGTCGGTCAGCCGCGTCAGCGTGGCGATGTTCACGATGAAGAAGAACAGCGCGATGAACACCGGAGGGATCACCGCTTCGGGCTCCCGGGGCACGGCCCGGAGGGCCCGGCCGGCAATCGACGCGACGTCGTGGAGGAAACCGGCGGGCCGGGCCCGCACGTCTCCATAAGGGACGGCCACCGCGGGGGTGTCGGTGATGGCAGTCATGCCGCGTCCTCCTGGGAGTCGTCCTGCTCGATGCGGGTGCCGGTCAGCTCGAGGAACACATCGTCAAGGGTCGGCGTGCGCAGTGTGAGGTCGCGCACCGGCGCCTCCGAGGCGGCCAGGGCCACGGCAACCGGGCTGATGGCGGCCGGGCCGTTGTCGGTGGCGATCACGAGCTCGCTCCCGTGGGCCTCGACGCTGCGGACGCCGGGAATGTCGCGGACGGACCGGGCAGCGTGACCGGCATCGTCCTCCAGGCGAGCGACGATCACGTCGGAGCCGACGGACCGCTTGAGGTCATCGGGCTTTCCCTCGGCGACCATGCGGCCCCGGTCGATGATGCCCACCCGGTGGGCGAGCTCGTCGGCCTCCTCCAGGTACTGGGTCGTCAGGAAGATGGTCATGCCGAGGTCGTGGTTGAGCCGGCGCACCTCGGCCCACACCCGGGCCCGGCTGATGGGATCGAGCCCGGTCGTCGGCTCGTCGAGGAACAGGATCTCGGGGTTGTGGACCAGTGCCGCCGCAAGGTCGAGCCGCCGCCGCATCCCGCCGGAGTAGGTGGCGATGCGGCGGTCGAGGGCGTCGCCCAGGTCGATGAGCTCGCCGAGCTGCTGCACCCGCCGGTCGAGCGCTCTGCCGCGCAGACCGTAGAGCCGGCCCTGGAGGCGCAGGAGCTCGGCGCCCGTCTGCTTCGGGTCGAGGGCGACCTCCTGCAGGGCGGCACCGATGCGCAGCCGAACCGCTCCGGGATCAGCGACCACGTCGTAGCCGGCGACGACGGCCCGCCCGCCGGTGGGCGCCAGCAGGGTGCACAGCATCCGCACGGTTGTCGACTTCCCGGCCCCGTTGGGACCGAGGAAGCCGTAGATCTCGCCTTCGGCGACCTCCAGGTCCAGGTTCTCGACGGCGGTGGTCCCGTTGAACCGGCGCTGCAGTCCTTCGGCCCGCACGGCGGCGTGCTCTGCTCTCGGTGACATCGTGATCCTCCCGGTTGGCTGACCCTCGTCCAGACGAGTCGCAGGGGCGCAGCTCATCGCTCAACCCTCGCCGGGAGCTGCTGCACGGCCCAGCCGTTGCCGTCCGGATCGCTGAACCAGACGAACGAGCCCCAGGGGAACTCCTTCACCTCGCTCACCTCCACGCCCCGCCCGAGCAGCTCCTGGCGGGCCTGGTGGATGTCCGCCACGACGAGCTGCAGTCCCTCGACCGACCCCGGTGCCGCTGAAGTGACGCCCTGGCCGATGGCGATCGAGCAGGCCGAGCCGGGCGGCGTCAGCTGCACGAACCGCACATCCGCGCTGACCCGGTGGTCGTGGTCGGCCACGAACCCGACCTGCTCCGTGTAAAACGCCTTGGCCCGGTCCACATCCGAGACGGGTACGGCGACCAGCTCCAACTTCCAGTCCATGAGGACCTCCCTTTCCGCTCGCGTGCATTCTCCGCGGAGAAACTGGTCACCCTCTGACCAGTTTCTATGAGATCGTGATGGCGTGCGGGCTGACCGTCTGGTGGCGACGCTTCTGTTCCTCCAGGCCCGGGGGCGCGTCACCGCCGCCGAGGTGGCAGCCGAGCTCGAAGTGTCGGTCAAGACTGCGCGCCGCGACCTCGAAGCGCTGTCGATCGCCGGCATCCCCGTGTACTCCCAGCCGGGTCGCGGCGGCGGCTGGTCGCTGGTCGGCGGGGCCCGTACCGACCTCAGCGGGCTCACCGCGGCCGAGGCCCGCACGCTGTTCCTGGTGGCCGGCCCGTCGTCGGCGATCACCCCGGAGGCGAAGGCGGCCCTGCGCAAGCTCGTCCACGCCCTGCCCGAGACGTTCCGGGCGGAGGCGGAGAAGGCGGCCTCGGCCGTCGTGCTCGACCCTGCGGCGTGGGGCCGCCGAGCCCCCTCGACACCTCCCCACCTCGAGACGCTGCAGCAGGCCGTGATCGAGGGGGTGCAGGTGCGTCTCGGCTACACCGACGCCAAGGGCACGGTCAGCGAGCGCATGGTGCACCCTCTAGGGCTCGTCTCCAAGGGGAACACCTGGTACCTGGTGGCCGACACCGACGCCGGGCGACGCACGTTCCGCGTCTGGCGCGTCCACTCGGCGGAGCTCACCGACGAGCCGGCGACCAGGCCATCCGACTTCGATCTCCACCGGGCGTGGCAGGAGATTGTGGCCACCCTCGACGAGCGCCGGGGGCTGCGGCACGTCGCCGCGCTCGTCGATCCGGCAATGGTGCGGTGGCTGCGGGCCCACTTCGGCACCCGGCTGGCCGTGGGCGACACGGACGACGATGGTCGCATCCACGTCGAGATCGGGTTTCCCTCGACGTACGACGACCCGGCTCGCGAGCTGTCCGGCTACGCCGACGGGCTCGAGGTGCTCAGCCCCCCTGACGTCCGCGCCCGGATGGCCGAGCTGGGCGCGCTGCTCGTCCGGCGCCATGGCGCCTCAGTCGCCGGTTCGTAGATCCCGATCAGCAGTCAATCGATGATCGCGCCGCCACTCCGACAGGCCCCTGTGGGCCAGCCGCTGAGCACCCCCTACTGTTCGGAGGGATGAGCACCGGCCCGACGGGTCATGGACCCGAGGCGCGGCTTGTCGCCGGCGCGAGCGCGGCAGACCGGTCCGGGCTGCTCGATGCCGTCTCCGGGGATGTCGACTGGTCGGCGGTCGTGGCGCTGTCGGAACGGCACGGTGTCCGCGCCCTCTTGGCACGGGAGCTGAAGGCACTGGAATGGCGCGGCCAGGCGCCTCGCGCGAAGAGCGCCCTCTTGGACGCCGGCTATCGCTCTCTCACCCCGCAGCGAGACGCGCGCCATAGGGGCCAGGAGCCACACGAGTACGCCTTCCCGCTCGCCCATCCCACCGAGCCGGTGCTCCTCCGGCACTCGGTTCATGCTCATGGCCGGACGCCGTACGGCGAGGCTCCTGTGGTCAACGGGCCGTTCGTGAACTAGCGGGCGCGACGCAGCTCTCTCGACGTTCAGTGGACACCCGACCACCTTGACGGTGGTCGAGTGTCCATAGAACCGTCCCTCGGGTCTCAGGCCTGGGTTTCGGGTACCTCGCCCTCGTCGACGGCCTGGGCCATCTCGCCGAGCGTGCTCGTCGGGCGGGGCGCTCCTTCGATCGGGGGACGGCTGTCCTCCGGCCCCGGCGCGACCGGCGGCATGGGGTCCATGGGGTCGGTGCCGAGCGGCGGGAGGGGCGGCGTCATGGCGTCCAACTCGGCGTCCGCGGGCAGGTCGGGCTCGTCCTCGGCCAGGTCTCGGGGGATGGGCGGTGGCTGGTCGGGGGTGGACATGCCTCCGACCTACCCCCAGGCACGGCCGCGCTACCCGGCCAGGCCAGCGCGGGCCCCGGGCCCGAAGGGACGGGCCGGGAACGACGGCGGGTCACCGGGCGCGGGCACGAGGGGGCGGGCCCACGCCAGCTTGCGGGCCAGCTGGTCGAACACCTTTCGCCAGGCCAGCGGCTCCCACCCCTCGACGACGGCGCCGATGTCGGGGGCGGTGGTGATCCACAGCAACGCCGGCGTCCCGCTCAGGCCCAAACCTCGAGCCGCCTCCGCATCGGGGTCGGCGAAGACGGCCACCTGCCGGGCGAGGGGCCCCAGCGCGGTCTCGGCGTCGCCCTCCTCGCCGCCGACGAGGAGCACGCCCACGGTGCAGTCCGCACCGCTCAGGACGTTGTCGATGCGCTCGACGACGGGCAGCAGTCGCGCGTACGAAGACGGCCGGCGGAGGTCGACGGCCACCAGGCACAGGTCGAACAGCGTCGTGAGGTCGTCGACCGTCCGCTGGCGTCCCTGGCGCGTGCGCAACTTGACCGATCCGACGTCCATCCCTCGGCTCCTCAGCTGACCGGGATACGGCGGGGCCGCGCCGACTCCGGCTTGGCGAGCCGGATGGTCAGGACGCCCTCGTCCATCGAGGCGGACACATCGCTCTCCTCCACGTCGCCGGGGAGGACGACCTCGTAGTGAAACCGGCCCACGGTGCGCGTCCGGCGGCGGAGGATGCCCACCCGCTCGCGCTCCTTGCGCTCACCGGAGACGGTCAGGCGTCGCCCGGCGACCTCGATGGAGACGTCGTCCCGCTTGACGCCGGGCAGCTCGATCTCTACCAGGTAGGCGTCGTCGGTCTCCTCGAGATCGGCCAGCGGGATAAAGGCACCGGTGAGCGACGGCAGCTCACGCCAGTGCTCGAGGTAGCGCTCGAGCTGCTGGTTCAGTCGATCGATCTCGGCGAAGGGGTCCCAGGAGGACGCCTCTCCGCGCTGGTGCCGAACCGGAAGAGCCATCTTCTTGTCACCTCCTTTGCTCGTATGGTCCTTCGCTTCGGCTGTGAAACCGGCGGGCGGACAGAGAGGGGGGCGGCCGCCCGCCAGGAGCCCGCTGGGGCTCAGGCCGCGTCGGCGGTCGTCTCGATGGCCTTGGGCGGGCCGGCGGTGATCTCGACCTTGCGCGGCTTGGCCGCCTCGGCCACCGGGATGGTCACGGTGAGCACGCCCTGGTCGTAGCTGGCATCGATGTGATCCGTGTCGAGGCCCTCACCGAGGAACAGCTGGCGCTCGAAGGAGCCGTGGGCCCGCTCGTTGACCAACCACTCCTGGCCGTCGGCCTGAGCCGCCTGCCGCTCGGCGCGCACCGTGAGCACGTTCTTCTCGACCGTCAGATCGATGGAGGCGGGATCCACGCCGGGCAGGTCGGCGCGCACCACGAAGTGCTCACCCTCGCGGTAGGCATCGATCGGCACGACCGGCAGGCGGCCCTGCCCCCAGAAGAGCCGGTCGATCTCATGGAAGGGGTCGAACCGCATGAGCATCCACATCACCTCCTCGGAAAGATCTATTCGCGAGCTTCTCGCTGACCTCTTTGACGCTTATGGCGTCGCCAATATTCCCGCTGATTCAGCCAAAGACGCCGACCGAGATGGTCGGGTTCCCGCCACGGCCACCGCCGTGGGCCGACGGAGCGAGGCTGGCCTCAGGCGAGACGGCGTTGGCGCACGTCGTCCCGGGGAGCGCTACCGGACGCCGGCACGAGCCGGCGGTGTCGGGCGACGAACGCGTTCAGGGCCGAGGCGCTGTCACCGACACTGGCGGCCGAGGCCTCGAGGCTCAGGACGCCGGCGTCGCTGATGCTGTAGCGGCGGCGCACCGGGCCAGACCCGGACTCCTCCCACCAGCACTCCACCAGCCCGTGCTCGTCGAGCGCCCGCAGGGCCCGGTAGACGGCGGCGGAGTCCACGTCGGCCAGTCCGAGGTCGGAGAGCCGCTCGACGAGGTCGTAGCCGTGGGAGGGCGACTCGGCGATCAGGAGGAGCAGGCAGCTCCGCAGGTAGCTCCCGGCGACCATCACGGGGTTCCGCTGTGCTCGTGCTCCGCTCACCGCTCGTTCCCTCCGAACTCTCGCGTCTTTGTGAAAGGATTCACAAGTTCCCTCCTACCATAGCAGCGGCCTTCTCTCCGCGCCCTGGATTTGGCGGATCGTCCGTCAGGACGTCGCCGTCTCGGGAAAGAGCAGGTCGACGAAGCGCTGGGCGGTCGGCTGGGGCTCGTGGTTAGCCAGCCCGGGCTGCTCGTTGGCCTCGATGATCGTGTACTCGGGGCCGTCGACGGCCGGGACCATGAGGTCGATGCCCACCACCGGGATGCCGATGGCGGTCGCCGCCGCGATCGAGACGGCGGCGAGCTCGGAGTGCAGCTGCGGCGTCACGTCCTCGATCATGCCGCCGGTGTGGACGTTGGCGGTGCGGCGCACGGCGAGAGAGGTGCCCTCGGGGAGGACGCTGTCGGGCTCATAGCCGCCCGCCCGGACGACCTGCAGGGTCGTCTCGTCCAAGGGCACCCGGGCCGCGCCTCCAGTCGCCTCCGACCGCTCTCGGCTCAGCGCCTCGACCAGCTCGGCGACCGTGCGGCTGCCGTCGCCGGTCACGATCGGCGGGCAGCGGACGGCGGCGGCGACCACCTCGCCGCCGATGACGATGACCCGCACGTCCTCCCCTTCGAAGCGCTGCTCCAGGAGGACGTCGGGGCACACCGCCCTGGCCGCCGCCAGCGCCGCTTCGAGGGCGTCGTTGTCGACCACGCCGACGGTGAGGCCCTGCCCTCCCTCGCCCCGATCGGGCTTGACCACGATGTCCTTCCATTCGGCGAGGAATGCGGCGTCGGCGTCGTCGAAGGTGGCCAGCCGCCCTGGGGGCACCCGGAGCCCGGCGTCCTCGAGGACCCTGCGGGTGTGGGACTTGTAGTGGCAGCGCTTGAAGGCCACCGCGGTGGTGAGCTCGGACAGGGACTCGATCGTCGTCACCCGCCGCCCGTCCCGGGACAACACCAGCTCACCCTGGCGCGGGTCGAGCACCTCGACCTCGATCCCCCGGCGGAGCGCCTCGTCGACGATGATCCGGGTATAGGAGTTGAGCTCGCCGTAGCCCTCGGGCCGAAGCTCCGCGCTCAGGCCGCCGCCCCGGCGAGCGCGCCCGCCTCCGTGTCCGCCTCTTCGGGCTCCAACGGGGTGTGAGCGACGGGACGCGGCCGGTGGGCCTCCTCGACGAGCCAGCGGAACAGGGTCGCGTTGCCCGGCGGGGCGAGGAGGAGCTCGGGGTGCCACTGCACGGCCAGGACCCGCCTTCCGTCCACGCCCTCCACCGCTTCGATCACACCGTCATCGGCCCAGGCGACGGCCCGCAGACCCGTACCCACGTCGGCCACGGCCTGATGATGCAGCGAGTTGACACCGATGACCTCGCTCCCGAGGGCCGTCTGCAAGAGGGTTCCGTCGAGCACCGACACGTTGTGCACGCTCTCGGCCCACCGGTCGCGGGCACAGTGACGGCCGCCGCTGTTGGGGAGGTCGGGAACGAGGGTGCCGCCCATGGCGACGTTCAGCAGCTGGCACCCCCGGCAGGTGCCGAGGACCGGGAGGTCCCGGTCGAGCGCCTGGCGGACCAGGGCGAGCTCGTAGGCGTCACGCCGGGTGTTGACGCCCCGAAGCTCGGGGACCTTCTCGCCGCCATAGCGGGCGGGGTCGACGTCGCCACCGCCGCTCAAGACGATGCCGTCGAGGCACGCCGCCACCGTGGGCGCCTGGCTGGGGTCGAGCACGGGAAGCACCAGTGGCAGCCCTCCGGCTCGCAGCACGGCGGTCACGTAGGCCCGGTCGAGAGCCTCGGAGAAGCGGCCCTCGGGGAGACTCGGAGAGGTTGTGATCCCGATCCGTGGCCTCATGGGGTGACCTTAGGCGCAGAACGTTTCCATCGTGTTACTTCTCGGCAAAGGGCGGATGATACGTGAAGGCCCCGGCGCCGTCACGAGATCTCGTGGCTCTGCAGCCACATCTCCAGCAGGCCGAGCTCCCACAGCTTGTTGTAGCGGAGCGTTGTCAGCTCGTTGGGGTGGTCGAGCACGTGCTGAACGTGCTCGGGGCGGAACAGCGCCCGGTCACGGGCGGCCGGACTCACGAGGGCGTCGCACAGGAGCTCCACGTAAGGCCCTTCGAGATGGATGAGCGGCGGGACGGAGAAGTAGCCCTTGGGCCGGTCGATCACCTCGCTGGGGATGACCTTGCGGCCCAGGTCCTTGAGGATGCCCTTGCCGTCCTGGGCCAGCTTGAGCTCGGAAGGGCACGCCGCTGCCACCTCCACCAGCTCGTGGTCGAGGAAGGGCACCCGTGCCTCCAGACCCCACGCCATGGTGGTGTTGTCCACCCTCTTGACCGGGTCCTCGACCAGCATCACGTGGGTGTCGATCCGGAGGGCCCGCTCCACCGGGGTGGCGGCACCGGGCTGGCCGAAGTGCTCGGCGACGAACTCCCGGCTGACGTCGGTGTCGGGCAGGTAATTGCGGTTGACCACCTCGGCCACGGCGCGGTGGTCACGGTCGAAGAACACCGACGCGTACTCGTCGACACCGTCGCCCGTCGCCGCCTCCAGCCTCTGGTACCAGTGATAGCCGCCGAACACCTCGTCGGCGCCCTGGCCGGACTGCACCACCTTGACGTGCCTGGACACCTCCTTCGCCAGGAGGAAGAAGGCGACGACGTCGTGGCTGACCATCGGCTCGCTCATGGCGGCCACCGTCGCCGGCAGCGCTTCGAGGACTTCACTGGTGGGGACCCGGATCTGGTGGTGGTCCGTCTCGAAGTGCTCGGCGATGATGTCCGACCACCGGAACTCGTCGCCGTCCTCCTCGCCCAGGGTGTCGAACCCGATGCTGAACGTGGAGAGGTCGTCCTGCCCTCGCTCGCGCAACAGCCCCACGATCAGGCTGGAGTCCAGTCCCCCCGAGAGCAGCACGCCTACCGGGACGTCGGCCACCAGGCGGCGTTCGACGGCCAGGCGCAGGCGCGCCGCCACCGCCTCGTACCACTCCTCGGCCGAGTCATAGGCGAGAGCGCCGTCGGCCCGGTGGTCGGGCTGCCAGTAGCAGACCTCTCGGCGCCGCCCGTCCGGGCCGATCTCCAGCATCGTTGCCGGGGGGAGCTTGGTGACGCCTCTCAGGATCGTGCGGGGCGCGGGAACCACGGCGTGGAAGGTGAGGTAGTGGTGGAGGCCGACGGGGTCGACGGTGCAGTCCAGGTCGCCGATCGAGGTGAGCGCGGGCAGAGTCGAGGCGAAGCGCAGGGACCCCGGGCGCTCGGCCAGGTACAGCGGCTTGATGCCCAACCGGTCACGGGCGAGCACCGCCCTGCCGGTGTCCCGCTCGACGATGCAGAAGGCGAACATGCCCGCCAGCCGCTCGAGGAACTTGTCGCCCCAGCAGTGGAAGGCCTTCAGCACCACCTCGGTGTCGCTGGTCGAGAAGAAGCGGTACCCGGAGGCCTCCAGCTCCCGGCGCAGCTCCTTGTGGTTGTAGATGCAGCCGTTGAAGACGATCGTGAGGCCGAGCTCGGGGTCGACCATCGGCTGGTCGCCCCTGCGGGAGAGGTCGATGATCGCCAGCCGGCGGTGACCGAGGGCGACGGAGCCCGACGCCCACACGCCCGCACCGTCCGGACCACGAGAGGCGAGGCGCTCGGACATGCGCGCCACCAGCTCGGGGCGGGCGGGCCGGCCGTCGAACCGGAGCTCACCGCTGATGCCGCACACGCGACCTCCTCGGGGCGATGGCGGTCCGGGCCGCAGGCGGGGACGTGCGGTGGGTCATCGGGTCAGTTTGTGCCCGGCGGTGTGAACACACGATTTCCGGGCGATGAAGAGCATCGGACACGAGGCGTGCCCACGTTGACCGTAGCCGACGCCCTCGGCGACCATGGGCCGACGGCCGCCCTTGCCCGGTCGAGGGTGCGATGCAGTGCCGTGCGCTCGGCTAGGGAACGGAGCCCCGACGGACACCCTCACGCTCGGAGTGGAGGAGGAGTTCCTCGTCGTCGACAGGGCGTCGGGTGCGTTGGTCCCGCGGGCCGACGAGGTGCTCGTGCACGCCGTGCCGGCCCTCGGCGACGCCGTTGCCTCCGAGCTCAACCTGTGCCAGATCGAGGTGGGCACTCCGGTGTGCACGACGTTGGGCGAGGTGCGCTCCCAGCTGACCCGTCTGCGCCGAGGGCTCAGCTCGGCCGCCGACCAGGTCGGCAACTGCGTGGCCGCGGTGGGCGCCCATCCCTTCGGCTACTGGGAGGACCAGCGGGTCGACGTGCGCAACGAGCGGTACCGCCGCATGGAGGACGCGTACCAGATCGTCGCCCGCCAACAGGTCATCTGCGGATGCCACGTGCACGTCGGCATCGCCGACCGGGAGCTGGCCATCGACACCATGAACCGGGTGCGGCCGTGGCTGGCGGTCCTCCTGGCCCTGTCGGCCAACTCCCCGTTCTGGAGGAGCCTCGACACCGGCTACGCGAGCTACCGGCACCAGGTGTGGCAACGCTGGCCCACCTCGGGGATGCCGCCGCGACTCGAGTCCTACGCCCAGTTCCAGGAGCTCGTCGGCCAGCTCGAGTCCATCGAGGCCATCGAGGACCCGACCTTCATCTACTGGTACGTACGGCCGTCCATCCGCTACCCCACCCTCGAGTTCCGCTCCTGCGACGCCTGCCTCGAGGTCGACCACACCGTCGCCATCGCCGGGCTCGTCCGGGCCCTGGCGTGGACCTGTGCCCGCGATGCGCTCGACGGGCAGCCCGACGCGGTGCCCCGACGGGAGATCATGCAGGCGGCCATGTGGCGGGCCGGGCGCTACGGGTTGAGCGCCGAGCTGGTCTCGCCCTCGGCCATGGCGACCCGGCCGGCTGCCGAGGTCGTCGGCGAGCTCCTCGACCACGTGAAGGACGGGTTGGAGGCTCACGGCGACTGGGACGAGGTCAACGCCCTGGTGGCGGACATGCTCGAGCGGGGCAACGGCGCCAGCCGGCAGCTCGCCGCCTTCGCCCGCCGGCGAGACACCCACGACGTCCTCAAGGTGGTGCTCGCCGCCACCGTCCCGCCGCCCGAGACGGCGACCGCCGGGCCCCGCTGAGCGGGCGACCTCAGCGCCAGCCGACGTCGCCGACCATCTGCACCTCGACGTTCTCGACGCCGGGCACGCCTTGGAGGCGGTCGAGGTGCCCGAGGGTGTCGGCGATGCTGCCGCTCGTCGCCCGCACCCAACCGGCCTGGGGCGCGTAGCCCAGGACCTCCTCGAGGTCGTAGCCGGCGGCAGCCAGCTCGTCGCGGTGGGCGTCGGCCGAGTCGCCGTCGGCGAAGCGGACGAGGACCCTGCCGGTCGGCACCACCACTCCCCCGCCCTCACCCCGGCGGTACACCGGCATCACCGGCGTCGCCGCGTCGACGTCGCCGGCGTCGACCGCCCGGACGGCGAGGCCGGCCGCCGCAGGTGTGGCGACCAGGTCGTCGAGCAGCTGGTACTGCAGCTCGGGCTGCTGCGTGCTGTGCGGCAGCACCTTGGGAACCGACGCCAGCAGCTCGCGCACGTCCATGGGAAGATTGTGACCGCGCCCGCCGAGCGACGAGCGAGGCGACGCCGAAGCTTTGCCTCGGCGTGAAGCAAGCAGCCGCCGAGCGATCAGCGAGGCGTCCACGCAGTTCGGGGGGTCCACGGGGGCGGAGCCCCCCGTGTGGGAGGGAGGAGCGGGGGATGGTCTCTTGTCGCTTTGGTGGGACGGCGGGTTTCGAGCTGACCCTCGAGGACGCCGGCGACCTGGTGGTCGTGCGCTCGAACCGCAGAGGAGCGCGCCATGACCAGTCGCCCCTGCGGCGGCAGAGCCGGGCGGCGCGCGCCCAGCTCGCGCCCCTCTTCGGCGTGTCGGCCGCTGGCGTCGGCGTGTACAAGGCGCCGCCGGGCGGCTCGGAGGAGCTGTCGAAGGTGATCGACGCCGACCCGGAGGTGCAGTTCGCCGGGCGGGGCCTGAAGGACCAGTTCGGCGCGCCCGTGCTCTACACCGAGAACGTCTTCGTGAAGTTCGAGGAGGGCGCCAGCAAGCGCCACTGCGCCGAGGTCCTCAAGCGCCTCAAGCTCACGGTCAAGCGCCCCGTCGGCACCTCGCCCACCGCCTTCTTCGCGGGTGCCCCCGCGGGCATCGGTCGTCGGGTCTTCGACGTGGCCGGGGAGCTCCTGGAGCGGGAGGACGTCGAGCTGTGCCACCCGGAGGTGGTGCGGGAGCTGCGGTTCAAGAAGGCGTTCCCGCAGCAGTGGCACCTCCACCGCACCACCGTCGGCGGCAAGCGCATCGACGCCCACGCCAACGTGGCCGCCGCCTGGCGGATGAGCAAGGGCCGGGGCACGGTGATCGCCGTCATCGACGACGGCTTCGACGTCGACCACGAGGAGTTCGCCTCGAACGACAAGATCCTGGCCCCCCACGCGTTCGTCCACCCCCGGACGGACAACCCCCGCCCCGGGGACGGACAGCACCACGGCACCGGCTGCGGCGGGGTGGCCTGCGGCGACGGCAACCACGGGGCGTCGGGCGTGGCGCCCGAGGCCCGGCTGATGCCGCTGCGCATGGTGTCGGGGCTGGGATCGCAGGACGAGGCCGACTCGTTCGTCTGGGCCGCCGACAAGGGCGCCGACGTCATCTCCTGCAGCTGGGGACCGCCCGACGGCGCCTGGTGGGACCCCAACGACCCAACGCACGACCAGGTGGTGCCGCTGCCCGACAACACCCGTCTGGCCATCGACTACGCCACCAGCAAGGGGCGGGGCGGCAAGGGGTGCGTCATCACGTGGGCCGCCGGCAACGGCAACGAGAGCGTCGACAACGACGGCTACGCCAAGTACGACAAGGTGATCGCCGTCGCCGCCAGCAACGACATGAGCAAGCGCAGCGCCTACAGCGACTTCGGCGGCGCGGTGTGGTGCTGCTTCCCGAGCAACAACGGCGAGCCCTCACTGACGCCGGGCATCTGGACCACGGACCGCAGCGGGCCCGAGGGCTACAACTCCGGCCACCCCTCGATGGGCGACAAGGACGGTGACTACACCCAGTCGTTCGGCGGGACCTCGAGCGCCTGCCCGGGCGTCGCCGGCGTGGCCGCCCTCATGCTCGCCCGCAACCCCGCCCTGCGCTGGGACGAGGTCAAGGACATCCTCCGCCGGTCCGCCGACCGCATCGACGACCGGCGCGGCGAGTACGACAAGCAGGGTCACAGCAAGCACTACGGCTACGGCCGGGTCAACGCCGCCGAGGCGGTGAAGCTGGCGCGCAAACCCCGTATTGGGTGAGGAAAGTCGCGCAGACTCGCGCTCTCAGCGCGCCAGAACGGTCAGTCGTGGAGCAGGTAGAAGCGGAACAGCTCGTTCTCCACGGGGACCACGTCGACGGCGGCGAACCCGGCCTCGGCTCCGAGCCGGCGCAGGGTGCCGGCCCGGAGGACGGTTCCCAACGCCGCTGACGGCTGCTCGGCCCTCGACGCCGGCAGGCAGTGGCTCACGCTCCAGCCGTACATCATCCGCTCGATTTCGTCGCCGGGCGCGGTGAAGCGGTCGGCCACCCGCTCGTCGACGACCAGCAAGGCGCCGCCGGGGGCCAATGCCTGCCGGCATGCCGCCAGCGCCGCCACCGGCCGGGCCATGTCGTGGAGGGCCTCGAAGATGCAGATCAGGTCGTAGGGGCCGCTCGCCGCCAGGCCGGCGGAGTCCCGCACCTCGAACCTCACGCGGTCGGCGACATCCGACCCGTCGGCGAGCCGGCGGGCGTCGGCCACCGACGCCTCGTCAAGGTCGACCCCGTCGACCTGCACGAGCGGGTACGCCCGGGCGATGGCGAGGGTGGAGAACCCCTGGCCGCAGCCGACGTCGGCGACCCGGGCGGGAGGCTCGGCCGACAGCCGCTCGTCCACCTCGGGGATGGCCGCCAGCCAGCCGGCGAGGTCGTGGAGGAAGGCAGGTCGGTTGATGGCGCCCTGCCCGTCGCGGAGGTCGCGGCCGTAACGCGCGAAGGGCACGCCGGCGCCCGAGCGGTAGGCGTCCACCACCTCGGGCAGCGCGCCACCGATGCCCACGACGAGGGGAGCGAACGGCGCGACATGGGCGGCGCTGTCGGGGTCGGCCAGAACCTCGGCGTAAGCGGGCGGGAGCCGGTAGCGCCGCTGGTCGGCGTCGCCGTTCCCGTCGCTGACCTCCAGGAAGCCAGCCACCGCTTGCTGCTCCAGCCACTCCCGCGCGTAGCGGGCGTCGATGGCCGCTCGGGCGGCGAGCTCGGCGCTGGTGAGGGGCGGCGAGGCGGCCAGCAACCGGTAGAGGCCCAACCGCCAGCCCAGGTAGACGCTGTACAGCTCGAGGGTGGCGATCGTCGCACCTAAGAGCCGCTCGACCAGCGCGTCCCTGGCATCTGCTGCGTCCACCATCCCGGCGTCGCTCATCTCCGCCCTCCTCGGCCACTCCGGGTGCCCGCCCAGCGTAGGCGGCGACGTACGGTGTCGCTCGTCGAAGGAGGCGCTCGCTCCCCCCTTCTTCGCCTTCGGGCGTCGACCTGCGGCCCGACTCGGGGCGCCGTTTCAACCTGCGTTCGGTGGGTAGGGCCGGCACTGTCCGCATCGGTCCGCGACCGTCTCGGCAGCCCAGGCACTCGTTGCGGGCCGGAGCTCGAGCAGTCACAGGAGGAGATGCATGAGCGACGCAGCCGTCAGCAGCGAGCCGAGCCCTTCCGACAAGCCCGTCGCCGAGTTGGTGACAGACATGACCTCGCAGGTCACCGACCTGCTGCGCAAGGAGCTCGAGATGGCCGTGACCGAGCTCAAGGCGGAGATGAGGCAGGCGGCCAAGGCGGGCGGCATGCTCACCGGCGCGGCGCTGAGCGGCTACCTGTCCCTGCTGTTCGGCTCGTTCGCCCTGGCCTGGTTCCTCGACCGCAAGCTGCCCCGGCCATTGGCCTTCGGGCTGGTCGCCGCGCTGCACGGCACCGCCGCCGCCACCTTGGCCAAGGCGGGCCGGGAGGAGATCAAGCAGGTCGACCCGGTCCCCAGCCAGACCATCGAGACGCTCAAGGAGAACGTCGACTGGGCCAAGGCGCAGGCGACCTGACCCTGTCGGTGTGCCTCGCCCCGGGGGTCGCCAGGGCGAGGACCGGCGCCGGTCCCTAGCATGGGCACGGACCATGACCCGACCGCCGGCGCACGTGATCTGGCTGGAGGAGATCGGCGCGAGCGACACCGACACGGTGGGCGGGAAGAACGCGTCGCTCGGGGAGATGAGCCGCGCCCTCGCCGACCGGGGGATACGCGTCCCCGAGGGGTTCGCCACCACCGCTGACGCCTACCGCGGCTACCTCGCCCACAACCAACTGGAGAAGCCGCTCTCCGACCAGCTCGCCGAGCTCGACCCCGATGGCGCGGCGCTCGCCAAGGTGGGTCAGGCCGTCCGGGAGATGCTGCTCGACGGCGAGCTGCCCCCGTACCTCACCGAGCAGCTCGGGGCGGCCTACCGGGACCTGTCCAGCCGCTACCGGTCGGCGGCCGTCGACGTGGCGGTGCGCAGCAGCGCTACGGCCGAGGACCTTCCCGAGGCCAGCTTCGCCGGCCAACAGGACACCTTCCTCAACGTCGTCGGCGAGGACCGGCTCTTCGACGCGGTGAAGCGGTGCTACGCCTCGCTGTTCACCGACCGCGCCATCGCCTACCGCCAGGAGAACGGGTTCGACCACCTCGACGTCGCCCTGTCGGTCGGCGTGCAGAAGATGGTGCGCAGCGACAGGGCGGGCTCCGGCGTGATGTTCACCATCGACACCGAGCACGGCTTCCCCCGGGTGGTGATGATCGACGCCGCCTGGGGCCTGGGCGAGATGGTCGTGCAGGGCCGGGTCGACCCCGACGAGTACGTGGTGTTCAAGCCCCTGCTCGGCCAAGAGGGGGTCGTCCCGATCGTCGGCCGGACGGCCGGCGACAAGCGCCTGAAGCTCGTCTACGCGGGGAATGGCGAGTCCTCGACCGCCGAGGTGGAGGTGCCGGAGCCGGAACGGCGCGGCTTCGTGCTCTCCGACGAGGAGGTGGTGGAGCTCGCCCGGTGGGGCTGTGTGGTCGAGGAGCACTACCGCCGTCCCATGGACATCGAGTGGGCCAAGGACGGCGACAGCGGCGACCTCTTCGTCGTCCAGGCCCGGCCCGAGACGGTGCAGTCGCGCCGCCAGGCTCCGGTGCTCAGGACCTACCGGCTGGTCGGGAAGGGGGCGCGGCTGGTCACCGGCCTGGCCGTCGGCGACGGCATCGCTTCCGGCAGAGCCTTCGTGCTCGGAGGGGTGGAGGACTTCGATCGCTTCGAGGACGGCGGCGTGATCGTGACGGAGATGACCGACCCCGACTGGGTGCCGATCATGCGCCGGGCGGCGGCGGTGGTCACCGACCACGGGGGGAGGACGGCCCACGCCGCCATTGTGAGCCGTGAGCTCGGCGTGCCGGCGGTCGTGGGCACCGGCCGGGCGACGGCGGAGCTGGCCGACGGCCAGGAGGTCACCGTCTCGTGCGCCGAGGGCGACGACGGGTACGTCTACGAGGGCACCGTCGAGTACGAGGTGGACGAGACGCCCCTCGAGGACGTGCCGCCCACGACCACCCGCATCATGGTCAACCTGGCCGAGCCGGCGGCCGCCTTCCGCTGGTGGCGCCTACCGGCGGACGGCGTCGGGCTGGCCCGCATGGAGTTCATCGTCAACAACGCCATCAAGGTCCATCCCCTGGCCCTCACCCGCTACGACCAGCTCGAGGACGAGCTCGCCCGCCGCCAGGTCGACGAGCTGGTGGCCGGAGCGGCCAGCCGCGAGGAGTACTTCGTCGACCGCCTGGCCCAGGGGATCGCCCGCATCGCCGCCGCCCACCACCCGAACGCCGTCATCGTGCGCATGAGCGACTTCAAGACCAACGAGTACGCCGACCTGGTCGGCGGGCGGCAGTTCGAGCCAAAGGAGGCCAACCCGATGCTGGGCTGGCGGGGTGCCTCCCGCTACTACAGCGCCGGGTACCGGGACGGGTTCGCCCTCGAGTGCCTGGCGGTCCGCCGGGCACGGGAGCAGATCGGGCTCGGCAACGTGATGGTGATGATCCCGTTCTGCCGCACGCCCGAGGAGGCCGACCGGGTGCTGGAGACGATGGCCGACGAGGGGCTCGTCCGAGGGCGGCACGGGCTCGAGGTCTTCGTGATGTGCGAGGTCCCCTCCAACGTCATCCTCGTCGAGGAGTTCGCCGCTCGCTTCGACGGCTTCTCCATCGGCAGCAACGACCTCACCCAGCTGGTGCTCGGGGTCGACCGGGACTCGGGCGCCCTGGCCCATCTCTTCGACGAGACCAACCCGGCCGTCACCCGCTCGATCGCCGACCTCATCGAGCGGGCCCACCGGGCCGGGGTGAAGGTGGGGATCTGCGGCGAGGCACCCAGCAACCACCCGGAGTTCGCCGAGATGCTCGTCGAAGCGGGCATCGACTCGATCTCGGTGAGCCCCGATCGCCTCCTGCAGGTGAAGACCCGGGTGGCCGAGGTCGAGGCCCGCCGGACCTGACGCGCGCTCCTCTCAGCGCTTCTCGATTCAGCGTGGCCACCGGGGCCGCCATGGTGACCACCGCCTTGTTCAGGCCGCGTGACGAGCCGAAGAGGGCGTCCGCGCCTGGCCGGCCAAGCGGCCGGGCGCGGTCCCGGAACGGCCGACGAACAAGCGGCGCACCAGGACGACGGTCACGGCGACGGCAGCCACCACCGCCCAGGCAGCGAGCATCGTCAGGGGCAGGACGACGGGGTTCACGTACGGGGTCACCTCCTCACCTCCCTTCGCAGAGCGACCGTTCGCACACTCCGTTCAACACACTAAGCTTTAGTTATATGCCAACTAAAGAAAATGGGCGGGCGGGCGGGCGTCGGCGTGGCCGTCCCCGCAGCTCGGCCGCCGACGCCGCCATCCTCGACGCCGCGGCCCGGGTCATGTCGGAGCGGGGCTTTCGAGGAATGACCGTCGGCGCGGTCGCCCGGGCGGCAGGTGTGACCGAGCCCACCGTCTACCTCCGCCATCCGACCAAGCACGCCCTGGCCGTCGCCGCCATCGCCCACCTCCCCGGGGTGGCCGACCCGCCCGACAGCGGCGACGCCCGCCGGGATCTCGTAGCACTGGTGGAGACGCTGGTGCGCGACGCCGAGCGCATCGGTCTGTCGCTCATCGGCACGGTGCTGGCCGAGGAGCCGGACCACCCCGAGCTGCTCGAACAGTGGCGGAGGCGAGCGGGGGCGGCAATGGTCGAGGCCATCCGCGCCGTCCTCGATCGGGGACGCAGCCGAGGCCAGGTGCGGGCCGGCGCCGATCTCGAGGCGACGGTGGAGCTCCTCCTGGGCGCCTACGTAGGCCGCTACACCACCCGGGGAGCACCGCCACGAGGTTGGAGCCGGCGGATCGTCGCCGTCGTGTGGCCTCACCTCCAGCCCACATGACGAACCGGGCACGCTCATGGTCGCTCCGTGACCATTGAGCGTGCCCAGAACGGAGGTCCGACCGTCGCCAAGGCGGGCGCACCTGGGCGGCTCGGGCGCGTAGGGTCGGAGCGGTTGGGGCGGATGGCCAGTTCAGGGAGACACCATGCGACGGAGGACGGCTGCCCGCGGCGCGGCTGAGACTGCCACAACCGAAGCACCTGCCGGAGGCGACGGGTCTGGGGGCCCGGCGGCGCCCATCCTCGTCGCCCGCCAGGTGACCAAGATCTACCGCACCGCCACCCACGAGGTGCCGGCGCTGCGGGCCGTCGACCTCACCATCGGCCGGGGGGAGCTCCTCGCCGTCATGGGCCCCTCGGGTTCGGGCAAGACGACGCTGCTCAACTGCCTCTCCGGCCTCGACGAGATCGACAGTGGCTCGGTGACGATCGACGGCGCCGACCTGGGCGCGATGAGCGACGCCCGCCGGACCGCCCACCGGGCGCGGCACATGGGCTTCATCTTCCAGAGCTTCAACCTCATCCCCGTGCTCTCGGCCGTCGAGAACGTCGAGCTGCCGCTCCTCTTGACCGGGGCCAAGCCCGGAGTGGCCAGGTCCCGGGCGGAGGCCATGCTCGAGCGGGTGGGGCTGGGCGAGCGTCAGAGCCACCGTCCCAACGAGCTGTCCGGCGGCGAGCAGCAGCGCGTCGCCATCGCCCGGGCGCTGGTGGCGGAACCCGCCATCGTCTGGGCCGACGAGCCGACCGGCAACCTCGACAGCCAGATGGCGGCCACGGTGGTCGACCTCCTGCAGGAGGTCAACCGGGCGGGGCAGACCATCGTCGTCGTCACCCACGACCCCGGGATCGCCGGCCGCGCCCGCCGCCTCGTGCGCATGCAGGACGGGCGCATCGTGGCCGACGGAACGGCGCTCGACCTGGTCGGGCGGGACAGCCACTCATGAGCCGGTTCCTGGCCGTCCTGGCCCTCCCCATCCTCGCCCTCATGGCACACGACCTTGTGCGCCGCCCCACGGTCCGCCGCCTGGCCCTGCGCAACGTCGCCCGCCGCAAGGGCGAGGCCGTCCTCGTGGTAGCGGGGTCCATGCTGGGGACGGCGATCATCACCGCCTCGTTCATCGTGGGGGACACCCTCGGCAGCTCGATCCGCGACTTCGCCCGCACCGAGCTCGGCCCGATCGACGAGATCGCGCGGGTGGACGACCCGGAGCGGTTCCCCGCCCTTCAGCAGGCGCTGGGGGAGCCGATCCCGGGCGTCGACGGCACCCTCCCGGCGCTCGTCGCCCGGGCCTCGGTCGTGAAGCCGGGGCCGTCGCCCCGGGCCGAGCCGGGCGCCTCGCTGATCGAGATGGACTTCGACGCCGCCCGGCGCTTCGGCGACGACCCTCCTACCACCGGCCTGGCCGACGCCGGCGCCACGCCCGGCCCCGGCGAGGCGGTGGTCGGCGAGGCCCTGGCCGAGGAGCTGGGAGTCGGCCCGGGGGACACGGTCGACGCCTTCGCCTACCGGTCCCGGCGGACGCTGCGGGTGCGGGCGGTGCTCCCCGAGCTCGGGCTGGCCGGGTTCGAGAAACCGGCCGCCTTCGTCGCCCCGGGGACCGTCGCCGCCCTGGTCGAGGGCTCGGCGGCGCCTGACACCGCCCCGCCCGATGCCATGGTGCTGGTGTCGAACGACGGCGGTGTCTACGGCGGCACCGCCACGTCACCGGCCGTGCGTCAAGAGCTCGAGCGGCGGACGCGCGGCATCGCAGGGGTCGAGGTCCAGACGGTCAAGCGCGACCTGTTGGACGACGCCGACAGCAACGCCAAGGAGTTCACCGAGCTGTTCGGGGGGATCGGCGCCTTCAGCGTCATCGCCGGCATCCTCCTCCTCGTCAACATCTTCGTCATGCTGGCGGACGAGCGGAAGAGCGAGCTGGGGATGCTGCGGGCCGTCGGCCTGAAGCGCAACCAGCTCGTGCGGGCCTTCGGTCTGGAGGGCGGCGTCTACGGCGTCCTGGCCTGCCTGGTAGGGGCCGTGGCGGGCATCGGCGTGGGGCGGGTGGTGGTCGTGGTGGCCGAGAACGTCTTCAACGCCGGGGAGGACGAGCGCTTCCACATCACGCTGCGGTTCACCGCCGAGGCCACCAGCCTGCTCGGCGGCATGGTCATCGGCGGGGTGATCGCCCTCCTCACCGTGTGGGCGACGAGCCTGCGCATCAGCCGACTGAACGTCATCCGGGCCATCCGGGACATCCCCGAGCCGCTGCTGTCCCGTCCCCGCCGCCGGGGGCTCGTGCTGGGCGCGGCGGGAATGCTCGCCGGCGGGTTCCTGGCGGTCACCGGGATCTCCGGCAGGTCCTGGTTCGGCGCCCTGGCCGGGCCGCCGCTCGCCGCCCTGTCCGCCGTCCCCCTGCTCCGGCGCCTGCTGCCCGGCCGGCTGGTCGTCTCGGCCGCCTGCATCTTCTCGCTCGTCTGGGGGATCGCCTGCTTCGACCTCCTCGAAGAGGTCTTCGAGGGCAGCGACATCCCCACCTTCGTCGTGCAAGGGGTGATCCTCGTCGCCGCCGCGGTGACGTTGGGCGCGGCCAACGCCGACGCCATCGGCCGGGTGCTCACGCGCTTCGCCGGGTCGGGCCGGTCGCTCGCCGCCCGGCTCGCCTTCGCCTACCCGATGGCTCGCCGCTTCCGCACCTCGATGCTGCTCGGCATGTACGCCCTGGTCATCTTCGTGCTCACCTTCCTCGCGGTGTTCACCGAGCTCTTCAACGCCCAGGCGCCGCGGTTCACCGAGGAGACCCGGGCGGGCTACGACCTGGTCGTCGACTCCAACCCCGCCAACCCCGTCACCGCCGAGGTGCTCGAGGCCCAGCCCGAGGTGAGCGCCGCCGCGCCCCTGCTGCGGGCGTTCCCCGAGTTCAGCTTCGAGGCCCATCCGACGCCCGACAACTGGGAGCTCTCCGCCTTCGACGAGCGGCTGCTGGCGCGCGGCGTGCCCGCCCTCGGCGACCGCCAGGCGCGCTTCGGCCGCGACGTCGACGCCTGGCGCGCGGTGCTGGCCGATCCGCAGCTGGTGGTGGTGTCCGACTTCTTCCTCGAGGAGGGCGGAGGGCCTCCGTCGGCCCGGCTCCACCCGGGGGACCCGGTCACGATCCACAACCCCAGCACGGGCGAGCAGCGCCAGCTCACGGTGGCGGCCATCACGTCGTCGGACTGGCTCCTCAACGGGGCCATGGTGGGTGCGCCGTTCGCCCGCCAGTTCCTCGGTGCCGAGGCCGTGCCCACCCGCCATTACGCGGCGGTCGAGCGGGGGGTCGACCCCGAGGAGGCGGCCTCCGCCCTCACCGGCCGGCTGGTGGAGAACGGGGTGAAGGCCGACTCGATCGCCGAGCTCATCCGTGGGGGGCTGTCGCAGCAGGAGGGGTTCCTGCGCCTCATGCAGGGCTACCTCGCCCTCGGGCTGCTGGTCGGGATCGCCGGGCTGGGCGTGGTCATGGTGCGGGCGGTGCGGGAGCGCCGCCAGCAGATCGGCATGCTCCGGGCCATAGGCTTCCCCAGCCGGCTGGTGCGCTCGGCGTTCCTGCTCGAGGCGGGTTTCGTCGCCGTGCAGGGGATCGTCATCGGGATCGTCCTCGCCCTGGTCACCAGCTACCAGCTCCTCGCCAACTCGGACACCTTCGGCGAGCAACAGCTCGACTTCAACGTGCCGTGGGTGCCTCTGGCCGTGCTCCTCGCCGCCGCCCTGGCGGCGTCGATGGCCGCCACCGCCGCGCCGGCCTCCCAGGCGTCGAGGATCCGCCCGGCAGTGGCCCTGCGCATCGCCGAGTGACGCGGCGTCCCTATGACGACGTCATCCGCCTGACCTCGTGGGCGCAGTGCGCCACCAGGGCGCCGAGGAACAGGGCCAGCACGGCGAGGGCGGCGGCGTCGGCGACGGTCGAACCGTACTGGTCGGGGATGGTCGTCACCGAGTCGGCGGCCCACGGCCCCACGTGCACGGCGAGGATGAACAGGGCCCCGCCACCGGCGAGCACGGCCCAGAAGCGGGCGCCGACGCGCCCGCGGGCGGACAGCGCCAGGCCGGCGGCGATCACCGGATAGACGAAGAGGCTGGCGCTGAACGGGTTGAAACCTCCCCCGAACGGCCAGCCGGTCACGTCCCGGACGACGTGGTCGACATGGTGCGCCAGGCTCAAGGTTGTGATGACGAGGACCAGCCGGTACCCGACGGGCGTGAGGCCGGCCGGCGCAGGCGTCACTGCGGCACGCGCAGGAGCTGGCCCGGGAAGATGAGGTCGGGGTCGGTGATCTGGTGGCGGTTCGCCTCGAAGAGGATCCTGAACCGCGACCCGTCACCGTAGAACTGCTCGGCGATGGACGAGAGCGTGTCGCCCGGCTCGACCCGGTACTGGGCGAAGCCGATGTAGGGGTCGATCAGCGCCCGCCCGAAGGTCACCGGGACCACGACCTTGTTGATCTCGCTGCCGTCGTCGGCCGACCGCTCGAACGCCTCCAGGGTGCCCTGGGGCGTCGAGGGCACCACGCCGACGGCGAGCTCGATGGCGAAGTTGCCGAGGATGCCGGTGCCGCCGGCCGTGACGAAGGTCTCGGCGAGGGGCGCCCCGTCGGCGTCGCGCACACGGATGTGGAAGGTCGCCTCGAAGCCGGTGCCGATGCCGCAGACGTCGACTGGGTCGTCGACGATGTCGAACGCCTGTGGCTGGCGCACGATGATCGGGGCGAAGCCCTCGAGCTCGTCGAGCAGCGCTCTCCAGGTGAGCCGGCCGACTATCCCGTCGTCGACCAGATGGCGCGTTCTCTGGAAGGCCCGGACGGCGGCGTCGGTGCGCGGGCCGAAGTCGCCGTCCTCCGCCAGCCCGGCGTCGGACACCGCGTTGAGCACGCCCTGCAGCTTCTCCACCGTGGCGCCCCTGCTCCCCCGCCGCAGCACCGAGAGGGTGACGGTGACGGCAACCTGGGCGGGCATGGCGACCTCCTCGAGGTAGGGGGCGAGGGTCTGGCGGATCCGCCGGCCGCACACCACGCAGAACGGCAACCCGAGCGCTCGCATCTTGCAGTCGAACTGCGGTCGGTAGGAACCGCAGTGGTAGTAACGGGCGCCCTCGTAAGCCCCGACCGTGCCGGCCGGGAGCGGGTTGGGCTGGGGGTCGCACTGCGTGCAGTCGGCGTTCTGGGTCGTCGGCAACGGCGTGCCGGGGCGGACGAGGTCGTGCCACTTCAACGTGGCGGGATGGGGATCGGTGGTGACATTGGGCTCGACCGGCTCGAACCCGGGATGGCGGTCGCGGTCGGTGTCGACCCCGCAGCCGGCGAAGTACTCGTACTCGTCGGCCAGGCCGAAGGCGGTGTGCCCCATCTCGTGGAGGGCGATCTCCTCGGCGCCGCCGGCGAGCGAGTACACGGCGACACCTCCGCCCGAGCCGCCGTAGATGGTCGAGTTCACCACCACGAGGATCATGTTCCACTGGGGCACGGCGTCACCGGCCACCGAGAACGCGGTGACGTCGTCGACCACGAGCAGCCGCTGGATGCCGGCGGTGCAGAACGTGGCGTCGAAGTACGTCCTCGGAGCCGCGCCCGTGCCGCCGCATGCCACTGGGTCGTCGGCGCCGCTGTCGGTGGACGCCACGTCGACGCGGTGCACGTTGACGGCGGCTTGGAGCCGGTCGAACGGCGGGCTGGCGAAGAGCCGGTCGACGAACCGCTGCACGGCCGCCGCGAAGCCCTCCAGCTCGGCCTCCCGGAAGCCGTCGCCCAGCAGGACCAGGTTCCACCGCCGGCTCGGCGGCCCGCTGTCGACGACGGTGGTGCTCCCCACCACCCTCCCGTCGGAGGTGGTCACGCCCCGGCCAGCCCCACCCGGAAGAGCTCCTGCGCCTCCAGCGCCGCGGCCGCCGGGCCGGCGGGCTCGGGGGCGGCCAGAAGGGCGACGTAGTCGGCGCCGGGAAGCTCGGGCAGGAGCACGGCGAACGCCCCGCGGGGGCGTTCGACCGGCGCCCGCGCCACCGACGGGGCCGGATCGGGACCGAAGACCTCGACGTCGGGACGAAGGAAGTCGGGGACCGCCCGGCGGTCGAGGACCTGCCCGTCGACGTCGCGCACCTCCGCCCAGACCCCGGCGCCCACCCCCTCTGGACGGTCGGCGGGGGGGGTCACCATGTCGACCTGCTGGCGGGAGACGAGCCGCAGGTCGCGCCCCTCGTAGGCGAAGATGAGCCGGACCGCCACGCGCCTGACAGGTTACGCAGCCGGCCGCGCCGCGGGGCGCGCAGGTCCGTACTAGAGAGGGGGCATGCGCGCCTGGGTCGTCCGGTCTCCGGGGCCCATCGACGGCATGCCCCTGGCCCTGGTGGACCGGCCCGATCCTCGTCCCGGCCCCGGAGAGGTGCGGGTCAGGGTGTCGGTGTGCGGCGTGTGCCGGACCGACCTCCACCTGGCCGAGGGCGACCTGCCGCCCCGACGCCCCGGCGTCGTACCCGGCCACCAGGCGGTGGGCGTGGTGGACGAGGTCGGCCCCGGTGGGTCCCGCCTCACCGAGGGGGAACGGATCGGCATGGCCTGGCTGCACCGGTCGTGCGGGTCGTGCCGGTTCTGCCGCCGGGGCGACGAGAACCTGTGCCTGCAGCCCCTGTTCACGGGTTGGGACACCGATGGCGGGTACGCCGAGCACGCGGTCGTGCCGGAAGACTTCGCCTACCGGCTGCCCGAGGAGTTCGCCGACGAGCAGGTGGCGCCGCTCCTGTGCGCCGGGATCATCGGCTATCGCGCCCTGCGGCGGGCCGAGGTGCCGACGGGCGGCCGTCTGGGCATCTACGGGTTCGGCGCATCGGCCCATCTGGCCGCCCAGGTGGCCCTGGCCGACGGGGCCAATGTCCACGTGATGACCCGCTCGGCGGATGCCCGCCGCCTCGCCCTCGAGCTGGGGTGCGCGTCGGCCGGGGACACGTTCGACCGGCCTCCGGAGCCGCTCGACTCGGCCATCCTCTTCGCCCCGGCCGGGGAGGTCGTCCCCGCCGCCCTCGAGGCGCTCGATCGGGGGGGCACGCTCGCCGTCGCCGGAATCCACCTCACCGACATCCCGCCGCTGCGCTACGCCGACCATCTCTTCCAGGAGCGGCAACTCCGCAGCGTCACCGCCAACACCCGTCGTGACGGCGAAGAGTTCCTCGCCCGGGCGGCCCGCATCCCTGTCCGCGTGCAGACCGTGCGCTATCCCTTCGAGCGAGCGGCTGAGGCCCTGTCCGACCTGGCCCACGACCGCGTCACCGGCGCCGCGGTCCTCGGCATCGGCGGGTCGCCCGCGTGACCGTCCTCAAGGGCGTCCCCGAGATGCCGATATCCGGGTTGAGCGACGAACGGCGGGAGGCGATCCGGGAGGGCGACATGCGCACGAGCCGTCGAGGAGCGAGCGGGCGATGATCCTCTTCCCGCCTCGGTCCCATGGCCTGGCCCCCGACATGCGGGACACTCAGGCGCCTTCACGGCAGGACCACCGGCCGTCGGGCCCGGGCGGGCTGGCCGCCGCTCTGACCGTGGGCGCCGGACTGGTCCACGCCGCCGCCGCCGGGAACCACGGCGGCGACCGGACGATGGCCCTCCTGTTCGCCGCCTGCGCCGTGACCCAGGTACTGGTGGGCGTCGCCGTCGCCGCCGGCAAGGGACGTCCCGCCCTCGTTTCGGTGGCGGTCGTCAACGTCGCCTGCGCCGCCGCGTGGGCGGCCTCGCGGACGACGGGCCTCCCCTTCGTCGCCGGGCTGGCCGAGCCGGAAGCCGTGGGGGCGCAGGACCTCACCGCCGCCTTCATGGCGGTCGGCGCCGCCGGGGCCTCGTTCCTCGCTCTCGTCGCTCGGCCTACCCGCCGGGTGCTCGGTGTGGGCCCGCTCTGGGTCCTGGCGGTCGTCCCCACGCTGGTCGGCATGACGGCAGGGCACGTCCACGGCGCAGGCGATCACCACGGCGTCGCCGTCGGCCTCGCCGCCGACCCCATCTTCGCCGGAGCCGACACGAGCCATGCGACCGAGGCGCAGCTGCTCGCCGCCAAGGACCTGATCGAGCGCACCCGGGACGCCGCCGCCCGCCAGTTCCCCGACGAGGACGCCCTCGTGAGGGCGGGGTACCGCTCCATCGGCGACGGGTTCCCGGTGACCCCGTACGAGCACTTCATCCAACCCGACTACCTCCACGACGGCCGGGAGCTCGACCCGGAGCACATCGAGTCGATCGTCCTCCAGGGCATCGGCGAAAGCACGAGGATCGTCTCGACCATGTACATCCTCGAGCGGGGCAAGACCATGGCCGACGTGCCCGACATCGCCGGAGCGCTCACCACCTGGCACGACCACCAGAACCTTTGCTGGGACGCCACCGGCACCTATCTCAAGGGGTTCGTCAAGTACGGCCGCTGCTTCCCGGCCGGCGAGCTCAAGCCGACGCCGCCGATGTTGCACGTGTGGTTGCAGCCCCACGAGTGCGGTCCGTTCGCCGGGCTCGAGGGCCACGGCGGCGGTTGCGACCACGAGCACTGACCGGCGCCGGTGGCCCGTGCGCATTGGGTCAGGAAAAGTGCTCGCTTCCGCGCTCTGAGCGGGCCAGAATCTCGCCCGACCGATTCTGGCGCGGGAACCCGTGCAATATGGCCACGTTTCCTGACCCAATGCGCCGTCGGCGGGAGGGCGGTCGGCCGCCTACGGCGGTCGGCGCTGGCCCTTCCGTCGGACGAGGAACCAGCGGTAGCCGTAGCCCTCGAGGGTGAGGTCGAACTCGGGGGCGTCCAGCTCGATCCGCTCGGTGCCGAGGAGGTCGTCGAGGCCGACGATGTCGTCGCAGCCTTCGAGCGACACGTCCAGGCGGCACGGCTCGGGCGCGAAGTTGTGGATGGCCACCACCGTGGAGCCTTCCCAGTCGCAGCGGTGAGCGAAGACGGCCCGCTCGTCGGTCGGCACCACCCGCCACTCCCCGAAGCCGATCGTGGGCAGCTCCTTGCGGCGGCGGATCAGCCGCTCGAACCAGTTGAGCAGCGAGTCGGCGTCGCGGCGCTGGGCGGCGGCGTTGACGGCCAGCGGTCCGTACTCGCCCTCCGGGAGCTGGGCCGGGAACCGCGAGGGGTCGGCGGTGGAGAAGCCGCCGCCCGCCTCGTCCGACCACTGCATGGGTGTCCGCACGGCGGCGCGAGCCTTCTCGGCCAGGTTCTCGCCCATGCCGATCTCCTCGCCGTAGAAGAGCACCGGGACGCCAGGCAGGGAGAACATCAGGCTGTAGGCCATGCGCAGGCGGCGCTGGTCGCCCCCGAACATGGGTGGGAGGCGCCGCCGCAGGCCCCGCCCGTAGACCTGCATCTCGGGGTCCGGCCCGAAGGCGTCGAACACCTCCTGGCGCTCCGAGTCGGACAGCTGGTCGAGGGTGAGC
Source organism: Acidimicrobiales bacterium (assembly GCA_036259055.1). Taxonomy (GTDB): domain Bacteria; phylum Actinomycetota; class Acidimicrobiia; order Acidimicrobiales; family AC-14; genus DASZJY01. The sequence goes on from DATACM010000194.1 coordinate 32,117, forward strand.
TCGTCGTGGTTGCGCAGGAACGTCGCCCACTGCGAGTCGAAGGGCACGGGGGGCAGGGCGGCCAGGGCCTCCTCGACGACGGTGGCGTCGCGCCGGGCGAAGGCGAGGTAGGTGCGCTGCATCAGCGAGAAGTTGAAGACCAGGTGGAGCTCGTCGCCGTCCTCGTCGCCGAAGAACTCCCGTTGCTGCTTGGGCGGCAGGTTCACCTCGCCGAGCAGGATGGCGTCCCCTCGACGTCGCTGGACGAACGCCCGCAGCTCCTTGAGGTACCGATGGGGGTCGAGGCGAGGGGCGCCGGTGATGCCCTCCAGCTCCAAGAGGAACGGCACCGCGTCGACCCGGAAGCCGCTCACGCCGAGGGCCATCCAGAACCCCAGGATCCGGGCGATCTCCTCCCGCACCGCGGGGTTGGCGATGTTGAGGTCGGGCTGGTGGGGATAGAAGCGGTGGAGGTAGTACTGCCCCGCCTTCTCGTCGAACGTCCACACACCGCCCTGTTCCCCGGGGAACGTCTCGGTGAGGGCGGGATCGTCGACCGGCTCGTCGGACCACACGTACCAGTCCCGGAACGGGGACTCGGGGTCCGAGCGGGCGGCCTGGAACCACGGGTGCCTGTCGGAGGTGTGGTTGACGACCAGGTCGATGATCACCCGGATGCCCCTGTCGTGAGCGGTCCGGACCACCTCGACGAGCTCGCCCAACGTGCCCAACCGGTGGTCGACCCCGTAGAAGTCGACGACGTCGTAGCCGTCGTCGCGGTCGGGCGTGGGGTAGAACGGCATCAGCCACATGGTCGTGACCCCGAGCCCAGCCAGGTAGTCGATGCGCTCGGTCAGCCCGCGGAGGTCTCCCATGCCGTCGCTGTTCCAGTCGAGGAACGTCTCGACGTCGAGGCAGTAGATCAGGCCGTTCTTCCACCACTGGTCGCTCGTCGCCCGCAGGCTCATGAGACGAGCTCCGGGAGGACCTTGGCGCCGAACGCCTCGATGAACGACGACTGGTCCTTGGGCACGTGGTGCACGTAGAGGTCGTCGGCGCCGGCGTCGAGGATCTCCCCGAGCCACCCGGCGAGGCGACCGAGGTCGGACGTGACCAGCACGCTGGCTCGCATGTCCTCGGGGCGGACGTGGCGCGCCGCCTCCTCGAACTGCTCGACCCGTTCGAGGTCGGCGGCCAGCTTGGAGTCGAAGACGTTCGTGCGCCACTGGTCGTGGGCGGCGGCGAGGGCGTCGTCCTCGTCGGGCGCCCACGCCACCTTGACCTGCACATGCACCGGCTTGCCCTCTCCCCCGCCCTGCCGGAACGCGTCGACGATCGGGCGCAGGCGTTCGGGCGGCTGGTTGACGGTGATCAGCCCGTCCGCCCAGCCACCGCACCAGCGGGCGGTGTCGACGCTCAGGGCGGCGCCGACGATCGGCGGCACCCGGGCCGGCAGCGTCCACAGCCGAGCGCGGTCGACGCGCACGTGCCCGTCGCGGCTCACCTCCTCGCCCCGCAGCAGGGCGCGGGTCACCTCCACGCACTCGAGGAGCCGGGCGTTGCGGATCGGCTTCTCCGGCCACCGCTCGCCGGTGACGTGCTCGTTCGACGCCTCGCCCGAGGCCATGGCGACCCAGAGCCGGTCGGGGAACATCTCGACGAGGGTGGCGATGGCCTGGGCGATGATCACCGGGTGGTAGCGCTGGCCGGGCGCGTTGACGACCCCGAAGGGCACGCTCGTGACCTGCATCGCGGCGCCGAGCCACGACCAGGCGAACCCCGACTCGCCCTGGCGCTCGCTCCAGGGCGACAGGTGATCGGACGACGAGATGGCGCCGAAGCCGGCGTCCTCGGCCAGACGGATGTCCCTGAGCAACCGGCTGGGCGGGTGCTGCTCGTGCGAGGCGTGGTAGCCGATGGTGGTCATCATCGGTTCATTCCCCGGCCGGGGGCGCTGTCACGCGTCCGTCAGACGAGGTACCGGTTGAACCACTGCAGGAGCGCCTGGTAGGCCTCCCGAGCGGCCTGTGGGTTGTAGCGCGGCCCGGTCTCGTTGAAGAAGGCGTGATCGGCGCCGGCGAAGGTACGGATCTCGTGGGGCAGGCCGGCGGCCTCGAGGGCGGCCTTGGCCCGGTCGCGGGTGGCGTTGACGCGGGCGTCGAGCTCGCCGTACACCGCCAGCACGGCGGCCCTGGCCCGGCTGAAGTCGGGGTTCTCGGGAGCGGGCCCGTAGAAGGGAGCGGCGGCGGCCAGACGGGCCTCACCGGCTTGGAGCAGGTTCCACGTCATGCCGCCCCCGAAGCAGAAGCCGACGGCGCCGACCTTCGGCCCGGGGGTCCGGCGCTGCAGCTCGTCGATCCCGGCCCGCAGGTCGGCCAGCAACCGGTCCATCGGGGCGGCCGACAGAGCCGCCGGGGCCCTCGCCGGGTCGGTGAGGGAGGCCGTGCCCCCTTCGGAGGACAGCAGGTCGACGCACAGGGCGGCGAACCCCTCGCCGCCGAAGCGCCGCACGAGGTCGTGGAAGTGGGGCGTGAGGCCTCGGTTCTCGTGGATCACGACGAGCGATGCCTTCGTGCGGCCGGGCGCGGCGTACGCGGCTTGGAGCTCGCCGGTGGGCCCTCGGAAGCGGATGACGTCGGCCTGGTCTTCGCCCGCCGGCCGGCCGGTGGTGGCGGGGCTCGTGGGCAACGTCGCCGCCTCGTCGTCGTCATCGTCCCCGCACCCGGCCAGCAGGGCGCTGGCGCCGGTGAGGCTGAGCCCGAGCAGGCCGAGGCGGCGCAGAGCCTCCCGGCGGGTCAGCAGCCCGTCGGCGAAATCCTGGGCGACCTCGCCGGCGAGATAGTCACGCAAGGCCACGAACGAACCTTAGGAGTTCAGGCTGCCGTCCGCCGGGCGGGGTCGCCCGCGAAGGCCGCGCTAACTCCCAGGCCGATGTAGGCCGCCCCGCAGAGCTGGTCGCCTCGACGACCGGACCGCCCGCCCGGGCGGAGCCGGCGGCTCACGGCGCTGGCGGCGAAGGCGTATGCGCTGTCGCTGCAGATCCCGAGGGCGATGAACCACAGGCCCAGCACGATCATCTGGAGACCTGCAGCCGACCTCGCCGGGTCGACGAACTGGGGCAGGAAGGCCAGGAAGAACAGAGCGGTCTTGGGGTTCAGGACGTTGACGACGACGCCTTGGGCGTAGACCCTCCGCAGGTCGGGTCGGCGACCCCCCCGCTCGCGGGGACGCTCGTGCCGCCGGGCTGTCAGGCGCTGCAGCCCGAGGTAGATGAGATACGCGGCCCCCGCCAGCTTGACCGCCCTGAAGGCGTGCGCGGACCGGGCGAGCACCGCCGAGACGCCCAGAGCGGCCGCCACCACGTGCACGACGGAACCTGTGTGTATGCCGAGAACCGACACGAGCCCGGCCCGTCGTCCCTGGCCGACGCTTCTGGTGACGATGTAGAGGACCGCGGGGCCTGGAGTCACCAGCAGGACCAGGGCGGCGACGGAGAACAGCCCAAGGGTGGACGGCGACGGCACACCTCGACCGTACGGCGTCTGGGCGGACGGGGCTCGGGCATTTCTCCCTGACGGCGTCCGTGGGGCAGAATGGACCACCACTTCGGTGGGTGGTGTGCCGGGAAGCCTGGTCGGCTGCTGTCGTCGCGCGACACAGGAGTTGGGCCATGGCCACCACCGTCCCCGAGGGTCCCCCCGCCGCCCTGCCCGGGCGCCGCCTTCCCCGGATCGTGCGCCAGTTCCTGCGCACCGAAGCGGCCGGTGGCATCGTGCTCCTGGCCGCCGCGGTGGCCGCCCTGCTCTGGGCCAACTCGCCGTGGAGCGAGTCCTACCGGACGCTCTGGGAAACCGAGCTTTCTCTCCGAGTGGGCCGGTTCTTGCTGGCCGACGACCTTCGGCACTGGGTCAACGACGCCCTCATGGCGCTCTTCTTCTTCGTCGTGGGGCTGGAGATCAAGCGAGAGCTGGTGAGCGGCGACCTCCGCGACCCGCGAACGGCGGCGCTGCCCGCCATCGCCGCCGGCGGTGGGATGGCCGTCCCCGCCCTGCTGTTCCTGCTCGTCAACGCCGGGACCGAGGGCGCTCGCGGTTGGGGGATCCCGGTCGCCACCGACATCGCATTCGCCATCGGCGTCCTCGCCCTCTTGGGACGGCGGGTTCCGGTGGCGCTGAAGCTGTTCCTGCTGACGTTGGCGATCGTCGACGACATCGGGGCCATCGTCGTGATCGCCGTCTTCTACGCCGGAGAGCTCGCGCCCGAGTTCCTCGCCGCCGCGGTCGGGCTGTTGGCCCTCATGGTCGGGCTGCGCCGGGCGGGTGTGGTCTGGTCCCCCGCGTACGCGCTCCTCGCGGTGGGCGTCTGGCTGGCCACGCAGGCGTCCGGTGTCCACGCCACCATCGCCGGGGTGGTGCTCGGGCTTCTCACCCCGGCGCACGCCCTCACCCCGGGCGAGGTGGCCCGGGAGTGGGCCGCCGACCTGGGCGACGAGCCGAGCCCCGCCGAGCTCGACGCCATGACCCGTTTGGCGAGAACCTCGGTCTCGCCCGCCGAGCGGCTCGAGCACCTGCTCCATCCGTGGACGAGCTTTCTGGTCGTGCCTCTCTTTGCCCTTGCCAACGCCGGCGTGGTGATCGAGGCCGGTTCCTTCGACGCCCCCGGGACTTTGGCGGTGACCGCCGGGGTGATGCTCGGCCTGGTCGTGGGCAAGGTCGTCGGCATCACGGTGGCCGCCTGGCTGGCCGTGCGGACGGGCGTCGGCCGCCTGCCGGAAGGGGCCACCTGGCCGATGATGGTGGGCATCGGGTTCGTGGCGGGCATCGGCTTCACCGTGTCGTTGTTCATCGCCGAGCTCGCCTTCGAGGCGGGGGCGCTGCAGGACGCCGCCAAAATCGGCGTGTTGGCCGCGTCGACGCTGGCTGCGGCGCTGGGAGCCGCCGTGCTCGTCCCGGCATCCCGGCAGCGCGATCGCTGAGTGAGTCGCGTCAGCTGCCGGCGCCCAGTCGATCGGTGATGAGCTGCGCCTCGAGGGCGAGGCGCTGGAGGAAGCCGGCGAGGATGCGCCGTTCCGCACTGCCACCGACCAACGGGACACGGACCTTGACCTCTCCCCGCAGCGCCCACACGGTCTCGTCCCCCTCGGCACCCAAGGTGAACTGGGCGAGCCCGTGGAGGCGGTCGCCGCCGCCCTCGACGGCGAACCCGAGGTGACCGGCGCCCGTCGCACGGTCGACGGCCAGCTCCTGGACCCAGGTCAAGCGCTGGCCCCCGAGCAGTCGCGAGGCGATGGGGTCGATGTGCCCGACGTAGGCGTAACGGAGCACGAGGAGGGCATCCCTGCCGTCGTCCCGATGGTCGACGACGTCGAGAAGCTGGAGGTCGGGGAGCTCGAGCCCGCGGTGGAACACCGGGTCGACCAGGACCTGGATGACCGCCTCCACCGGCGCGGCGAAGCGGTGCTCGGCGTGAAAGCGCACGGAGCATGCTTGCACGACGACGCCCCCGCTCCGCCGGAGCGCCGATGGGCAGTCTCGTATGTCCGGTTCGTCAGGTTTAAACCGGACCGCCTCTGTCGATACCTCTCGGGAGTGACGTGGGTCATCGCCGACACCTCCTCGCGAGACGCCTCAGCGGCGCCTGCTCCGGGGCGCCCGGGCAACGTCGTCGAGCTGAGCCACGTTTGCCGCCGATTCGGGCCAGTCGTCGGGCTGGCCGACCTCACACTGACCGTGCCGGCGGGGACGGTCACCGTGATGGTCGGTCCCAACGGGGCCGGCAAGACCACCGCCCTCCGCGTGATCACCGGGGCCCTCGCTCCCGACAGGGGCCAGGCTCTGGTCTTCGGGCTCGACCCGAGTGGACCCGACGGGGAGCACGTCCGCCGCCGCTGCGGCGTCGTCGCCGCCAAGCCCGCCCTCTACGACCGTCTGTCGGGGCGGGACAACCTGCGGTACGCGGCCGAGCTCTTCGGCCTCCGCCACCACAACGAACCGATCCGCGCCGCCGCCGCCCGCTTCGGGATCGAGGCCGCCCTCGACCTCAAGGTCGGCGGCTACTCGACGGGCATGAAGACCCGCCTCGCTTTGGCTCGGGCGGTCCTGCACGACCCCGACCTCCTCCTGTTGGACGAGCCGACATCGGGCCTCGACCCGGAGTCGTCCCGGGCGGTGCTCGAGCTGATCCGCGAGATGACCGCCGACGACAAGAGCGTGGTCATGTCCACGCACCTTCTCCGCGAGGCAGAAGGCATGGCCGATGAGGTCGTCGTCGTAGAAGACGGGACCGACATCGTCGCCGGCGCCACCGCGGACCTCATCCGGCGGTACTGGCCGACGCCGACGGTGGTCTTCGCGGCGGAGGAGCCCGCCGATCTGAAGATCCTCCTCGACATGGAAGGGGTCGTCAGCTTCGACGACAGGGACGATGAGGCTCACGTCGGGGTCGACGAGCTCGCCCGGGTCCCGGAGCTGGTGTCGGCGCTGGTGGCAGCCGGCGTTCGGTTGACCGCCGTCACCCCGCACCGCCCTTCGCTGGAGGAGCTCTACCTGCACGTGAGACAGCGATCGTGAACTGGGAGCGGATGCTCACCGTCGCTCGCAACGACCTGCGTCAACTGCGCCAGAGCCGGGACTTCTGGGCACCCATGCTGGTGCTGGCGGCCATCTTCTTCGTGGTGATCCCCACTGTCCTTCTGTCGACGATCACGTCCATAGGCAGCGTCCCCGCTGTTCAGAAGGTCTCGTCCGCCCTCGACCTCCTACCGTCGAGGGCCGAGGCGGCAGTGCACGGGACGACCCCCGCCGATCGCACCTCCTACGCCCTGGCCGTCTACCTGTTCGCCCCTCTGGCCGTGATCGTGCCCATGACCATCTCGACGGCGGTGGGGGCCAACACCCTCGTCGGCGAGCGCGAGAAGGGGACGGGCGAGTTCCTCGCTCACTCGCCCGCCTCGGAGCGGGAGATCTACCTGGGGAAGCTCATCGCCAGCCTGCTGCCCGGCTACCTCACCACCCTCATCGGCTTCGGCGTGTACTCCCTGGCCGTCAACCTCATCGTGGGACCTCACGTCGGCGGGTGGTTCTTCCCGACGCCCGAGTGGTGGGTGCTCATGCTCTGGGTTGTCCCCCCGTTCCTGGCCATCACCCTCTCGGTCGTCCTGCGCCTGTCGGCGCGTGTGAAAAGCGCAGCCGCCGCCCAACAGGCTTCGGGGCTGGTCACCCTGCCCCTCATCGTGCTGTCCTACGCCCAGTCGAGCGGCGCCCTTCTGGGAGCGGCCCGCAGCACGGGCGTGGTCCTGGGGCTGGTGGCCTGGCTCACGGCCGCCCTCGGCCTGATGCGAGGAGCCCGCGCCGTCACTCGTGCCCGGCTCCTCGCGATCGACTCCGGATAGCGAAGGAAGACCGGCGATGCGTCCAGCGCGTCGGTCGAGGCCTCGTCAGGTCGACCCGAGTAGGGTACCTTGTGCTTCTATGCATTCCGGGGCGAGGTATCGGAGGTATGGTGAAGGTCGACAAGGACCTGGTCGCGGCGGCGGCGACGCCGCTGGTGCTGGCGATCCTGGCCGAGGGCGAGAGTTACGGGTACGCCATTCTGAAGCGCGTTCGGGAGCTCTCGGACGGTGAGCTCCGGTGGACCGACGGGATGCTCTACCCGCTGCTCCATCGTCTGCACCGGCTCGGGTACGTGACCATGGAGTGGCGAACGCCGCCTGAGGGGCGGCGCCGCAGGTACTACGCGATCACCGATGAGGGGCATGCCGCCCTCGCCGAGCACAAGCGGCAGTGGGTGACCGTGACCCGGGCGTTGAGTGACGTGTGGGGAGGCGCCCACCTGCTGCCCTTGGTGCTCGGTAGGGCCTGACCGATGGAGCAGTTGGAGTCGGAGATCGCAGAGTGGCGGGCCTTCGTCGGACAGGGCCCCGCCGTCGACGGCCGTGACGTGGAGGAGCTGGAGGCCCACCTGCGTGATCAGATCGCCGATCTGGGCGCTGCCGGTCTCGCTGCCGACGAGGCCTTCCTGGTCGCGGTGAAGCGGATGGGGAAAGTGGACGAATTGTCCCGGGAGTTCGCGCGCGAGCACACCGGCAGGCTCTGGAGGCAGCTCGTCCTCCCCGGCGGTGACGAGCAGCAGC